>NZ_JARESU010000240.1:0-7888 GCF_046027075.1 Paraburkholderia sp. RL18-085-BIA-A
CCTGTAGTTTGAGCTGTCGACGAACGCGTATCGTGGCTTAACCCCAAGAGCCGAGGTCATCGCCGGGGTGTGGTCGCCGTGGCCCGCAAACTTGCCGTTCTTCAGCACAAGATGTGGGTAGATGGCTCCGACTTCCGCTGGGGGTCGATGGACGCGACGGCATGATGCAAACCGCTCACCAGAACTGAACCTTACTGGACGCGTCCGAAGCCAGGACGATGGTCTGGAGGCAGCCGCAACTGACCGCCGCGCCCCGGGCGCGCCCTGGAGCGAGGTCCGATCCGATGCCGCTCGACGACAACGGCACGGCGCCCGCCGATGTCACGATCACGTTCCGCCCGAGTGCGAACTGAACGCCCCGTTCTGGTCATATGCGAGGTGAGTCCATCAGCCCGGTACCAGGCCTTTTTCCCGCAGCCACACAGGATTGAACAGGCGGGCAAAGTACAGGTCGCCACGATCGCACAGCAACGTGACGATGGTGTGCCCGGGCCCCATCTGCCGCGCCAGCCAGACGGCCGCCGCTACATTGATGCCGCTGGACCCGCCCACGAACAGCCCCTCCTCCCGCAGCAGGCGATACACCATCGTGACGCAACTTTGGTCATCGATGCGCACCGCGTCGTCCAGAGGCGTGCCTTCCAGGTTGGCGGTGACACGGCTGGAGCCAATGCCCTCCGTGATCGAGTTGCCTTCGGCCTTGATGTCGTGCGTTTTCACGAAACTGTATAGCCCGCTGCCGTGCGGGTCGGCCAGCACTGTTCTCACCTCCGGATTCTGTTCCTTGAGAAAACGCGCAACGCCTGCGAGCGTGCCGCCAGTCCCGGTGGCGCACACGAAAGCGTCCACCGTGCCAGCCGTGTCGCGCCAGATTTCCGGCCCGGTGGTTTCATAGTGGGCCTGCCGGTTCACGAGGTTGTCGAACTGGTTGGCCCAGATAGCGTTCCCGATCTCCTGCGCCAGACGGCCGGCGATCTTCTGATAATTGTCGGGATCCTTGTACGGCACCGCCGGGACCGGCCGCACCTGCGCGCCGAGTACGCGCAGGAGTTCCATTTTTTCCTGTGACTGGGTTTCCGGAATGACAATCACGCAACGATAACCACGCGCGGCGCAGATATGCGCCAGCCCGATGCCGGTATTGCCGGCGGTGCCCTCCACCACCGTGCCGCCCGCCTTGAGCACGCCACGCCGCTCGGCGTCCTGGATGATATAGAGCGCTGCGCGGTCTTTTACCGATCCGCCCGGATTCAGGAATTCCGCCTTGCCGAGAATTTCACAGCCTGTTTCGGCACTGAGCTTCGCAAGCCGGATCAGCGGCGTGTTGCCAATGCAGCCGGTGAAACCATGCTGTACATTCATGATGTCCCCTTCCATGCGATCAATCGTGATGAACGGCGCATGCACCCAGAATAGGTCGATAAACCCGGTTGACGCCACCCCTGCCCGGGTCGCCAGGCGGCAGCGTGCCGGTTCGGGCAGAGGATTGCGTGCGATTCGTCGTGCCGACTTCGCGCAGCCTGGCACCGGCGCGCGACATGATGTCGGGAATACGGAATGCACCGCCGATCTCCACCAGTTCCCCGCGCGACACGATCACTTCTTTCTTCAACGCCAGCGCCGACAGGGTCAGCAGCACCACGGCCGCGTTATTGTTCACGACGGTCGCGGCTTCCGCTCCAGTCAACTCGCAGATGAGTTCGTCGATCAGGTCGTCGCGGTCGCCGCGACTGCCCATGACAAGATTGAACTCGAGGTTCGCCGGACGCGTCAGCGCCTCGACCACCGCGCGCACGGCTTCGTCGGGCAGCAGCGCGCGGCCCAGGTTCGTGTGCAGCACCGTGCCGGTGAGATTGAACACCGTGTGCAGACAGGTCTGCGCACGCGCAGCCAGCACGCGGCCGGCCTGTGCAGCGATCTGCGTTTCATCGCACGAGGCTGCGGATCGCACACTGGCACGAGCCGCCGCGCCGCCTGCGTTCACGGCAGCGTCCTGCAAATCGCGCCGCAACGCATCCAGCGTGGCGCGCGCCGCGTCGACGACCTGCGTGCGACCATATTCGCCGAGCAACGGCTGCACCGCTGCTGATTGCATCACGCGCTCAACCGCCGCTACGTGCGCCAGCAGCGCATTCAATTCACTCCCCGATACTTCGCTCACGCCCTGCTTCTCCCGCTTATGCATCCGACGGCACTTCGGGCCAAAGCAGCGGATTCGGCCCGCTGCGCTGATAGCCCGCTTCGTTCATCAACAGATCGAGCGTGAGACTCGCGAGATCGTCGGCGAGCGGCTCGAAGTCGTAGTCTTTCTCCTGATAGCCGATCTTGCGATACGTATGGCACTCGTCGCACGATTCGGCCTTCAACGCTTCGTTGCCGCCTTCGATGCCGTGATACGCGATGCCTTTGGTCGAATCGCAATTCGAGCACTTCGTGCGGACCATGTGCCATTCGCTCGCACACAGGCCGCATTGCAGGTACCGGTAGCCCTGATACTGACCGCCGACGCGCACGATGCTCGCCACCGGTTGGCCGCCGCACGCCGGGCAGACGCCTGGCGTGTCGAGATACGGGATGTCGCGCGGATCGAGCCGGCTTGCAAGATCGGTCCAGACCACCTGCAACGCCGCCATGGTGAACGGCGCCGTAGCCGGCTCGATTTCAGCGTAGCGCTGGGCGAGGACCGCATCGGCCTGGGTGTCGAGTTCTTCTGCGCTTTTCGCGCGCATTCCATCGAGCACCTTTCCGAGCGTCGCTGTCACGGCGCCTGCCGCTTCGACGCCATCGAGCAGATGATGCAGCACGGCCTGCCACGCCGGATCACGCTCGGGCGACAGCGCTGGCACCAGCGGCATCGAATGCTGCAGTGCATGCGCGATCGCCTCGGCGGACGGTTTGTGCGCTTCGAAGTTTGCCAGCACCTGCTGTTGCGCATCGGCCAGCGAGGCCATCAGGCGCAAATAGCCGCCGATCGGATTGCTGTCTGCGAGCTTGCGCAGGCGCGACGCGCGCGTCGCGAATAGCGTGGCCCGCTCCGGCAGGCGGATACGTGGAATAGCCGAATGATCGAGCGATTCGATCTGACCAGGTTCTAGAATTCGTTGCACCACGGGGTGGGTGCCTCATGGAACGGGAAAACTATCAGTTGTTGGTGGGGTGCGTTGTTTTTGCTGCGCAAGCTTTTTGCTGTGCAGGCTTTCTGCTAACTCTGGTTTTCTATTGGCGTTGCCACTTGTTTGGGGCGTCTGCTTTCTGTGGCAGCCGAGGTGTTTTTTTGCTGCTGCGCGTGTTCTCCTGCGCGGCAAAAAAATTACTTAACACTCTCCCGAAACCACCGAGGATGATGCTTCCTGGCCCACCCGAGGGTAACGGTTCCGCGCACCATCGCGCCGATGGACCCTTTGACCCAAAGGGCGGGATAAACATGCACGACAATCCCGACGAGCAAAACAAACGCTGCAATCGCATGCACGACCGCCGCGAGGCGAATCACGTCAATCGGGAAAAAAAACGAAAAATACCGCCGCCATATCACGATTCCGCTTGCCAGCAGTAGCACCAGACAAGCCACCATTACAAAGAATAGCAGCTTCTGTCCGGCGTTGTAGCGGCCGATCTCAGGCAGTTTGTCCTCCTGGTTAGCGAGCACATCGTCGATCTGCCTGAGCCACTGGATGTCGCTCTTGTCCAGATAGTTGTGATGCCAGAAACGCAACGCAAGCATCAGGAACGACACGAACATCACCACGCCGACAAACGGATGCAGGATACGCGTCCATTGCCCACCGCCGAACAGCGCCGTCAGCCAGAACATCGACGGATGAAACAGCGCAAGACCGGACAACGCGAGCAGCACGAATGTGATCGCAGTGATCCAGTGGTTCGTGCGCTCGTTCGGCGAGTAGCGCACGATCAGGTTCGGGTCATCATGCTTCATCTGCGTGCTCCTGAGTTTGGCCCCCGCGTTGGTCCTTGATCCGCCGTGCTTCATCGCGCGCTGCCTGCTCGTCGTCTTCCGTCACATCATTCGGCCCAACCCGGGTGTAATGGAAAAACCCGCTCAGCGCCGCCAACGCAATGCCGGCCAGTGCAAGCGGTTTCGCAATGCCCTTCCACAACTGCACCATCGGGCTGATCCGCGGATTGTCCGGCAGCCCGTGATACAGCGAAGGCTTGTCCGCGTGGTGCAGCACGTACATCACGTGCGTGCCGCCGACGCCGGGCGGATCGTACAAGCCCGCGTGCTCGAAACCGCGTCCCTTCAGGTCCTCGATGCAGGCGCTCCGCCGCGTGCTGCTTCATGTCGTCCTTGGTGCCGAACACGATCGCGCCAGTCGGACAGGTCCTCTTCACCAGCACCTTGGCCGGGTCCTTCGGATCGGTCAGGTCGGCCAACGCCTTGCCGCTATATTCCATCGCCAGCTCTTCAGGCGTCGGACTTGCCGGGTTGGCATACGGCCAGGTCAGATTGACGATCGGGTCCGGAAACTTGCCGCCCTGGTCCTGATACATCTTGCGGATGCGCAGGAACAACCCCGACATGATCTCCAGGTCGCTCTTCGCTTCGCCCGGCGGCTGGACGCCCTGCCAATGCCACTGCAGCACGCGCCCCGAGTTGACGAGCGAGCCGCGCTCTTCGGCAAAGCAACTGGTCGGCAGCCGGAACACCTCGGTCTGGATCTTCGACGCATCGACGTCGTTGAACTCGCCATGGTTTTTCCAGAACTCCGACGTCTCGGTCGCGAGCGGGTCCATGATCGCGAACCACTTCAGCTTCGAAAAAGCAGCGGTCATCTTCGCCTTGTTCGGCGCGGCAGCAAGCGGATTGAAGCCCTGTGCGATGTAGCCGTTTACCTTGCCCTGGTCCATCAACTCGTACACCTGCAACATGTCGTACGATTTGTCGAGCTTCGGCAGGTAGTCGAAGCCCCAGTTGTTCGCGGCCGTCGCCGCGTCGCCCCACCATGCTTTCATCAGACTAACGAAGAAGCTTCGATAGTTCTTCCAGTAGCTCAACTGGTTCGGGCGCAACGGTTGCGGCGCACGCTTCGTGATGTATGCCTCGTAGTCCTGTTCGGCTTGCGACGGCAGCGTCATGTACCCCGGCAGCAGGTTCGACAACAGTCCGAGGTCCGTCAGTCCCTGGATGTTCGAGTGCCCGCGCAGCGCATTCATCCCGCCACCCGCGATGCCGATATTGCCGAGCAGCAGTTGCACCATCGCACCGGTGCGGATCATCTGTGAACCGACCGAATGCTGGGTCCAGCCGAGCGCATACATGATGGTGGCGGCGCGAATCGGCGACGCGGTGGACGCCAGCATCTCGCACACCTTCAGGAATTTATCCTTAGGCGTGCCACAGGTCTTCTCGACCATCTCCGGCGTGTAGCGCGCGTAGTGCTGCTTCATCAGGTTGTACACACAACGCGGATGTTGCAGGGTCGCATCCACCTTCACGAAGCCGTCGTCGCCGCGCTCGTAGTCCCACGTCGATTTGTCGGGGTAGCCGTGCTTGTCGGCGTCGTAACCCGAATAGAGCCCGTCGCTGAACGCGAAGTCCTCTCGCACGATGAACGACAGGTCCGTGTAGTTGCGCACGTACTCGTGCTGGATCTTGTCATTCGTCAGCAGGTAATTGATGATGCCGCCCAGGAAGACGATGTCGGTGCCGGTGCGAATCGGCGCGTAGTAGTCCGCGACCGATGCAGTCCGCGTAAAGCGCGGGTCGACCACGATCAGGCGCGCCTTGCGGTGGGCCTTTGCCTCCGTGACCCATTTGAAGCCGCACGGGTGTGCCTCGGCGGCGTTGCCGCCCATCGCCAGAATGATGTCCGCGTTCTTGATGTCGACCCAATGATTCGTCATCGCACCACGGCCAAACGTCGGGGCAAGACCTGCCACCGTCGGGCCGTGTCAGACACGCGCCTGGTTGTCGAAGCCCAGTAGCCCCATGCTGCGGGCCACCTTGTGCGTCAGGTAACCGACCTCGTTACTGCTCGCCGACGCGGCCAGCATACCGGTCGTCAGCCACCGGTTGACCTTCTTGCCGTCGTCCGTCGACTCGACAAAGTTGGCGTCGCGGTCTTCTTTCATCAGCTTTGCGATGCGATCGAGCGCGTCTTCCCACGAGATGCGCTGCCACTTGTCGGAACCAGGGGCGCGATATTCCGGATGGGTCAGACGGCTCGGGCTGTGAATGAAGTCGATCAGGCTTGCGCCCTTCGGGCATAGCGTGCCGCGATTGACCGGATGATCCGGGTCGCCTTCGATGTGGATGATGCTGGCCGTGGCGTTTTTTGCGCCATCGCCCAGACCGTACATCAGGACGCCGCAACCCACTGAACAATACGGGCAGGTGTTGCGGGTTTCAGTGGTACGCGCCAGCTTGTACTGCCGCACCTCCGCGAGCGCTGGTTCCGGCGAGAAGCCCATCAGGGCGATACTCGATCCGGCCAGCGATGTGGCGGTGACCTTCAGGAACTGGCGCCTCGTCAAATTGACCATGGTGGCGGCCCTCGGACGTAGACGTTGTGCATCAACTACCAGTATAGATAGCGATTTTCGAATATTCTGTCGGGTGGCCAGCGGAAAAACCCTCACTTGGCATACCAGATGAAGTGGTGAAGCGGGAGCGTGCGCTCGCTGAGGATGCCGAAGCGGTTCGCTAGTGCGCGGACGACAGCACGGCCGCGCGACCTGAGCCGGTCTGCGCGGCGATGTCCTGGGCGGTCATCCCGCGGTTGTCGCGCAGCGCCGGATCGGCGCCGCGCGCAAGCAGCAGCTTGATCGTGTGCGGATGATCGTAGCCGGCGGCCCACATCAGCGCGGTCAGGTTAATAATTCAATAAACTTCTAACTCATGACACTCGTCAGTTAAACCATTGAAATTGCGCTGATCTAACGGTGCATGGACAAGATGAATCTGAGCGAAGCCGAGCGCGAGGGATTGATGGCGATGCAGCGCAGTCGCACCATGGCCGTAGGTCAAGTGCGACGTGCGCGGCTGATCTTGCTGCTCGACCACGGGGCCTCGCGCGAGGCGATCATGAATGAGTTGCGGTGTGACTCGCGTTTCATCACGACCTGGAAGACCCGCTTCGCTGGGGAGCTCCCCCGCCTAGCTCAAGTCTATACAACGATGGCGCGTTTGATGAGACCGAGTCGGCCCGGCTCGAGCCGAAAGCGGCGGGCGAGAGCATACTGGCATCGGCTGACGATATCTCCGTTGAACACATCGGGGGACGAACATGCGCCTGATCGAACCAGATGAACACAAAGATTTTCTCGCGACCTTGCAGCGCAACGGTTTGGCAGAAGGAGATTTCGATCTTCGGGAAACCGACACGACAGACCCCAAGAGTGACGAGAACTGCGGTCTACAGGGCTATATCTGCATAACCAGGCTATCGACGCAGGTTACGAAGGAACACCCGTTATGCGATGAAAGCGATTGGCTACAGCATTTCACGAGAGATCTCGACGCGGGCGTCTTCGGCTGACCGGAATGAAATCACGGGCGCCATCGAAATCCGTGACCTGCGCTACGCGAACGCGAGCACAAAATCGAACCGGGCTGCCTTGCGCCCGCCATGGTCGTCGATCGTCATCAGCAGTCGGCGACCAAACAGGAAATCGCGAGCGTTGCGCTGCTCGCCCGGAAAGTAAAGTTGGGTCGTGAGGGTGGGCCCGTTCGGCGCTTGCACCGTCACATGGAAGTGTCGTGTGCGTCCCGGATACAGACCCGGCACGATGGTCTCGAGGCGATAGCGTCCCTCGCTGTCGGCGAATTGGTGACCACGCAGCCGGAACCCGTCGACGTCGTATTCCCCGGCGTCATTAGCGTGCCAGAAATCGAGCAAAGCCCCGGACACCGCCCTGCATCGTGTCC
>NZ_JARESU010000241.1:0-7689 GCF_046027075.1 Paraburkholderia sp. RL18-085-BIA-A
GCGGCGGCCTCCGTGTTGCTCAGAATCGCGGTAAGGGGCTGGTTCAGT
This sequence comes from Paraburkholderia sp. RL18-085-BIA-A, assembly GCF_046027075.1. Taxonomy (NCBI): domain Bacteria; kingdom Pseudomonadati; phylum Pseudomonadota; class Betaproteobacteria; order Burkholderiales; family Burkholderiaceae; genus Paraburkholderia; species Paraburkholderia sp. RL18-085-BIA-A. The sequence goes on from NZ_JARESU010000241.1 coordinate 49, forward strand.
TCATGCGCGATCGACACTGCTAGGTGACCCATCGTTGACACGCGCGTCAGATGGGCCAGTTCCTGCCGGTTTCGGTACAGTTCATACCGCTCCGTTCTGTCGATGATGGCCGCGAGCACGGCCTCTTCATCTTCGAATCGAATCGTCTTGCAGCCGACCTCGACCGGGAACTCGGTTCCGTCCTTGCGCCGCGCGAACAGATCGCGAGGGGCCGCCACTATAGAAGCGTGTGCCATGCGGGAGATCTCGGGTTCCGGCGTGGACTCGTTATCGCTCCGCAATTGCGAAACGAGCATAGTCGCAGGCAGCCCGCTCAGTTCGTCACGTCGATACCCGAAGAGCCTTTCGGTCTGCTCATTAGCCAGCACAATCCGCCCGTGTTGACCAATCATGAGAATTGCAATCGGCAGGAATTCCAGAGCGCTCCGGAATTTTTCTTCGGCCTGCCTGCGTTCGGTGATATCGACGCATGAACCAACATAGCCGAGAAACGTGCCGTCGACGTCCTCCTGCGGCACGCCGGTATCGAGGATCCAGCGATACACGCCATCCCGTCTTCGCAGACGGTATTCCCTCGTGAAATCCTTGCGCGCGTCAAACGATGAGACGTAAACGCTCAGGCAGCGTTCGAAATCGTCCGGGTGGACACCCTCTGCCCACCCGTTGCCGATTTCCTGCTCCAACGTGCGGCCCGTAAAATCCAGCCACGGCTTGTTGAAAAACGTACTCAGCCGAGCCGTATCCGACATCCAGATCATCACCGGAGCCGTGTCCATCATCGTCCGGAAGCGCGCTTCCCTTTCCCACATGGATTTTTCCTCTCGCGCGGCTTGTCGCCCTTGACGGGCCTGCACCCCGCGATACAAGCGCCCTGGCGCGGGGGATCAACCTGACACTGCGTCAATGACGCGACAATCTCAGCTTGCAATTTTGCAAGGTCCGCAGACAACAAAACGGGGCAAAAGTTGACTCCGTCGTAGTCGTTAAAGAGGGATGGTAAATGTGTGGCATGCTTACTGCAATGACCCTCGATCAGACGCGAAACGGCGGCTGGTTGGATTCGACCTATGAGAAGCTTTGCATAGCGCCGAAGAGCGGTCGTTCACACTGGGATCGGTGACCGTCTCTTCATGGCCGACGGATAGGGACGCCCCTTGAATCCTGGCCGCCGTCCCCCGGCGTGCTCCCGGCGTGCCACTATAGAGTTCTCGCCGAATGTGGTCCCACGCGCACCGATATTCTCAGCTAATGTGGTCCCGCAACCGCCGATGTAATCGGTCCCAGCGATTTATGTTATCGGGCCGCTACAGCTAGGCGGACACCGCCAACACCCAATGACCTGCGGCGCTGGCGGGTCTTGTTGACCGGAACCGACAACCCCAGTACACTCCGCGCCGCGGGGTGGAGCAGTCTGGCAGCTCGTCGGGCTCATAACCCGAAGGTCATAGGTTCAAATCCTATCCCCGCAACCAACATATGAAGCCCGTCAGGTGAACGCCTTACGGGCTTTTTGCTTTGCTTCTTTTGGGCGTTGCAGCCGCCGCAGTCGGCCACGCTACGAACTGATCAAGGAACCGATTGTGACCCCGTTAAAGACGCAACTTTGTTACAAACAAAGGAGCGAGGAACGTCCGCGACCGCCTCAGTGAGGCCGTCATTCGTGACGAAAAGCCGGGAACCGTAACCCGGCTACTCCCAGACGGACAGGGTCTTGATTTGCTGATTCATCCTGATGGCAGGAAGTGGTGGCGCTTCAAATACCGCTTGGGCAGCAATGCCAAATGCCTGTTGTTCGGCGATTATCCCGGCGTAAGCCTTGAAGCTGCCCGTCAGCATCGTGACAAAGCTCGCAGCCTCCTCGCTGCCGGCATTGATCCAGTCGCACACCGCGAAGGCTGAATCCCCCATACCGATGCAGTCTGAGAAGGTGGGTCGCAATGACGCTTGCCCCTGTGGCAGCGGGAAGAAATACAAGAAGTGCTGTGGCGCGAGCGTGTTACCGCACGCGTGACTGGTCAAGATCGGCAGGCAGGGATCAAGGATATGGCTCGACAAAAACAGTGGATACCGACAACTCGCGCGCCCCGGCCGGCGCCGGCGGACGAGGTGGAGAAGCGGGCGATCATCGCGGCTTGCGAGAGCTTCATTCGCGAGGTCCTGAAGCCGCGCTTCCTGCCGGAGATCAGACCGACCGAATGGAATTACGTGGTCGACATCCATGGCGCCTGGGCGGCGGGGCGATACCGTTTCATGCAGCGATGCAGGTCGGGCATGGAGCACAATCGCGGCGAGGAGTTCGATGTGCCCTTCGCCCGTATCGACCGGATGGGACGGGACCATTTCGATATCTACTGGATGCGGCACACGGGCAAATGGTGGCGGCTCCATGCCGGTGTGACGCTTGGCGAGGCGCTTCGAATCATCGAAACGGACCGTGTCCTGCATCCGGACTAGCCGTCTGGCGGCGACGACCGCAGCGATGAGCGAGCAGGGGTGCCATGGACCCACGTAACCACAGTCAATGGCGCGTTGTGCTGACTGGCGGCGAACCAGTCACGGCCGCGATGCCTTCGCTGTCGATCACATTCATGGCTTCGGCGAGCGCTGCACTGTCAGTCGGAAATGAATCGTCCCAGACGGTCGAATTGCCGAATTCGTCGACGACCTCGAGTAGCCACGCCCCCTTGCCATCACCGTAGATTTCAACCTCAACGGCAGTGCCGTCGCGTGCGATGCGCCGACTCAGCGGGGAAACAGTCAACGACTCCTCGGCGTCAGACAGAACACGTCTGGCAGGTTCCGGAGCAAAGCCATGCCCGGTGCTTCCGGAACCGGTGGCCACTTCGAGCGCGCCATGACAGCGCTTGTATTTCTTTCCTGAACCGCACGGGCAGGGGTCGTTACGACCCACCTTCGGTGCGCGCCGAAGCGGCTCGCGTTGGGCCATCACACCGGGCATCCTGCCGCGCCCGATCTGCAGCCGGCGCTGTTCGACCCAGTAGTGGTAAATAGCTTGCACCGACCCGGCGAGCGAGCCGGCAAATGCCTGATGCTGATCGAGGCTGTCATTTCGCCGTTTCAGCTCTTCCCACCCCTCCTCCGTGCCGTACAGCATGATCACCGTGAACCATTCAGGGTGCTCCGCGAGGAGCGGCGTCCACGCGGTCCGGTCGACGGCGATGCCTTTGTAATACCCCTCGCACCAGTCGTCGATGACTGAAATCACTTGCCCATCTGATTCGCGTTCAGGGATGAGCGGTTCGTACCCGGCGGACGCATCGTTCAGCATGTCGTTGACGCTATTCCAGTGCCGGATGATCAGCCCGACGATGCCTTCTGACTCGTCCGCACTGGCAAACGTCGGCAGGTCCTGGCCATGCTCCGCATCCCAGACCCAGCCCAGCATGGTGCGAGGCATCATCAGGTTGGGCCCCGAGGCGAGCGCGGTCATAAACCCGTCCATCATCGAAACGTTCATGGCCGCGTCGGGAGCGGAATCGCTGGTCAGGAAATCATCAAGCTGATCGATTTCTGTTTCGTTCAGCGGTGGTGTGGGTACGATTTGGTCTTTCATTTGTTCTCCAGCAGGAGCCTGCGATCGCGGGTCCCGTCCGGCAACCCCACGTGCGCGCCGGTCCGTCCGGCGCTTCTTCGCCGCTGCGGCGCCGTCCGGTTCAGTATGCCACCTTGAACGTCGGCGAATCCTTCGGGCGGCTCTTGCGCCGGTCGTAGATCCGCGTGGTCGCGATGTTCGCGTGGCCGAGCCACTCCTGGACGTTCGCAATGTCGGCCTCGTGCTCGAGCGCGTTGGTGGCGGCGGTCGCGCGCAGGCTGTGCACGCCGAAGCCGTCGACCGCAATCTTCGCCTGCGCTGCGTACGCGAGCACGCATTTATAGACGCCATCGGCGGTGATCGCCGCGCCCCGGGTGGTGCCCTGCCGGCGTTTCACCGGCTGGAACAGCGGCGCGGCCGGTTCGGCGCCGTGGCCGGCGGCTTCCAGATACGCGTGGATCCGTTCGGCACTGCCCGGGTGCAGTGGCAGGTAGCGGGTCTTGCCGCCCTTGCCGTGCACGCGCAGGTGCGGGACGCCGCGGCGCGCGTGGATGTCGCGCACGGTCAGCAGGCACAGTTCCTCGCGGCGCAGCCCGTGATACAGCAGCACCGACAGCAGCGCACGGTCGCGCTTGCCCTTGAGTGTGGCCGTATCCGGCGCATCGAGCAGCGCGCGCGCCTGATGATCGCCAAGCGCCGGCGTCCTGCCCTCATAACTGTCGACCTTCGGGCGTTTCGCGCCCTTGACCGGGTTGAATTCAACCGCGTTCCTGTCGCACAGGTACTCGAACAGCGACGACAGCGCGGCCAGCTTCCGAGGCCGGGTCGGTCTCGGTGAGCAGCTGCAGCGCGCCCTGCGCGCCGGCGATGGGGGACAACAGCGGGGACAGCGGGGAAGACATCAGACGGGTTCTCCTGAAAAGGCTCACCGGCGGCGCCCATAACCGCGCACCGCCGCCGGCGGCAATTTCAAGAGTATCTAGAACACCCAACGCGCGGCGCACCGGTCGGCAGAAACCGGTCGCCGCGCTTTTCCGGAGGCGTCCGGCCGTTCATCGAACCAGCCTGCCCGAGAGGCGGGAGAGGGGTCATCCCAGGATCCGCAAATTTGCGCCCGTTGAGCGTCCGTGCACTGAGCTTTTCGAATGGCGCTGATCGACCCACAAGAGACGCATGGCCTCGCGAGAGTACCTGTCCGCACTCGAAACCATTTCCGCCATTGGCATTTTTCAAACCGTTGCGGTCAGGCGATTTGTTCAGAGCTTGAGCCTATCTGACGATTCGTTTCGCTTTCCGGCATGTTGCGAAATCGAGGCCGGCCAGCACGTGCGTCCATTCCAGTCCGCCAGGCTGCTTGTGCAAACCGGAAAATCCGCCTGATCACAATTGACCGCCGACGGCGGGACGACCTATTCTGAAAAAAACAGTGCCGAGGCCAAGTCCATGCTGACAAAACGTTGGGCGACAGGCTTTCTTGTGTCGCTGGTCACTCTGGCGGCTGGATGTCAGGGCAGTGGCAGCAACGGTGTCACCTCTGCCCCGCCTGCCGGGCTAGCCGAGCGCGATTCTTCGGTGGTGTACGCGCAAGGTATTGCAATCATCCCCGATACGCTGAGCAACAGCGGCGGAGCGATCACGCAATGCAGTGTGTCTCCACCGTTGCCTGCGGGCCTCGTCCTGGATCCGCAGACGTGCGCGATCTCCGGCACGCCCACCGCCGTAAGCAATGACGCGGTTTACACCGTCACCGGCAGCAATGCGGCGGGGAGTGCCACCACCCGGCTGGAGATCGAGGTCAAGGCCACCGCCATCGCACCGGAAAATCTTGGTTACCTGGACAGTTCGGTTGTCTATGTGACCAACCTGCAGATCACACCCAATACGCCAATCACCACAGGCGGCGAGATCACGCAATACAGCGTGTCGCCTGCGCTTCCCGCGGGTCTCTCCCTCGATCCGCAGACAGGCGTCATTACCGGCACGCCAACGACGGTGACCGCGTCGACTGTCTACACGGTCTCCGGGAGCAACAGCGTGGACAGTGTCGAGACTCAGCTCACGATCGAAGTCGCGGCGCAGTTCGTACCGCCAACGAGTCTTGCTTACTCGGACCCCGATCCGGTGTACATCGTCGGCCTGCCGATCGTGGACAACGAGCCGCAGTCGTCGGGCGGTCAAATTACCCAGTTCTCCGTGTCGCCAACATTACCGGCCGGACTGAGTATCAATGCACAGACCGGCGCGATCAGCGGCACGCCAACCGCGGTGGCAGCACCGACCACCTACACCATAACGGGCAGCAACAGCGCCGGCAGCGTCACCGCGCAGGTCATTATTGATGTCGATAACGCGGTGATTGGGGAATGGTTGCCAGCAGACAATCTGAACCAGGGTCGCTACCGGCACACCGCCACGCTGCTTTCAGATGGACGGGTTCTGGCGGCAGGGGGGAGCGGCAAGAGTAGTACGTTGTCCTCGGCCGAGCTGTATGACGCGGCAACGGCTACCTGGTCACTGACCGGAAATCTGCGGCAGCCACGGTATTTTCACTCGGCCACGCTGCTGCCCACGGGGCGCGTTCTCGTGGCGGGGGGGCTCGGAGGAGGCCAGTCCGCCGAACTGTACGACCCTGCAACGGGTACGTGGTTGTCGACTGGCAGCATGAGTCAGGCGCGTGATAGCCAATCGGCCACCCTGCTTTCCAACGGCCTCGTACTGGTTGCAGGGGGACGCGGTTCAGATCGCACCGCGCTATCCACGGCCGAGTTGTACGACCCCGCCGCAGGGACATGGTCGCCAACCGGCGGTCTGGCACAGGCACGCTACAGTGCCACCGCCACCCTGCTGCCTGACGGGCGGGTGCTTGTTGCGGGGGGAAATGGCAGCGCAGGTCTGCTGTCGTCGGCCGAACTGTACGATCCGGCCACAGGTACGTGGTCGCAGACCGGCAGCATGAGCCGGGCACACAGTCTCCACACGGCTACGCTACTGCCAGATGGGCGGGTACTCGTGGCGGGCGGGAACGTTGGAGGGACCGCTGCAATTGCCGTAGCCGAACTATTCGACCCTGCAACGGGCACCTGGTCACCGACCTCCAGCATGAACCAGGCGCGTTACTTCTTCACTGCAACGCTGCTTGCGAATGGCAAGGTGCTCGCAGCGGGGGGAGTTGGCCGTCCGGCGTTTCTGCCGTCCGCCGAATTGTACGACCCCGCTGCCGGCACATGGTCACTGACGGCGAGCCTTAGCCAGCCACGCAACCAGCAAACCGCCACGATGCTGCCTGACGGCAGGGTACTTGCCGCAGGAGGACTCGGCCCGAGCTTTAACCCCCTGTCCTCGTCCGAGTTGTTCCACTGAGATCGATGCACATAAGTCGGGGCGCCCTCTGACAGGTCTACCAAAGCATCGATTCCTGACGGGCGCTACAGTGGTGCGATCTGGAGGTCCAGGACAGCGAATTCCAGGACGTCAGGTTGCTCCGCCGCTTCTTAACCCTGCTAAAACAGCTTTGGACCGGCATGGGAAAACGATCCCCTTCGCGTGTCAGGACTGGACCTCAACCAACGCAGCCTACCGGTTCCCGTCTAATGACCGTGTCAGCGAACACGCTATCCTCCGCGGACATTTCAATGCGACGACGAGGCTTCGATGCCATGCTGGGGACGTAGGTATTCCGGAATTCTCTGAGGTGGCTCAGCCTAACGCGTCGTTCCCGCCAAATTCAGTGTGACCGGAGTAGGTTGCGTTGCACCCGCTCCATGCGGACGCAGCCACCCTTCGCACATATCGGCGCTGGTGAACGTGTGGGCATTTGCGGGTAGTCGTCATCTGGGCTGCAAAAGAAAACGCCTGCGCTTTTCACACAGGCGTTTCCGTGGGCCCGCTACCGCGCCCCAATGAACGATTTCTCGTCCGCTTCTGCATCAGGGGCCGGCTTCCGCGCGGCTCCCTTTCAGTATAGGACGCGCAGCGGGATATCCAAGTCGACGAAACTGACGCAGAACGCAAGTCCTGTTTCGCTACGCGAAGTAGGATGGTCCCGAAGAATAGCTTGCATACATTTGACATAATTAACATTATCACCA
>NZ_JARESU010000242.1:0-7659 GCF_046027075.1 Paraburkholderia sp. RL18-085-BIA-A
GGCTCGAAAACGGGTCCGCTCACAGCGACGGCGCGCTGAACAACAACGGGCGGCTGTTTGGGCGGGTCGCCACCGCCGGCCTGTCGAGCGTTCCGGTCGGTACCGTCACGCTCGGGCGGCAGGTCGATCGATCTGATAGAACCACTCACCGAGGCGGCGATCTTTGGTTCGTCGTTCGCGACCCCGGGCGATCTCGACAACTACGACGAAAGCCTCGGCGTCAATAGCGCAGTGAAGTATGCGAGTCCGAGTTATGTGGGATTCCAGTGGGAAGGCATGTACGCGCTTGGCGGGGCCGCGGGGAGTATGTCGAGCGGTCAGACCTACTCACTTGCAGCGGCGTATGGGCAAGGTCCGCTAAATGTTGCCGCCGGGTACTTCCACGGTCGGTACGGTCGCAAACGGGTGGTTCTGCTACACGAGGATGGCGTGAATGTTCCAACGAACCTGGCTGGCATCGCATACGTGCCGTTCCCCACGGGACACGTGGAAGCCGGACTTCACGTGCTACGCCGCGAACTTGACACGATGTATGGTCAATAGCTGGTTCGTCGGCCATGGACGGGATTTTCGCGAGCCGGCTCGACGCCGGGCTGTTGCTGTTCGCGTGCGACATGATCGAACATGCTTCAACGAAATATCTCAACGGAGGAACGATGTTGCCGAACAAAGGGGAGCTACGTCGCCGAAGGCATGACGCGCAAATGATCGAGCCGTTTCTTTTTGTGAAGCGGCATATACACCTGGCACGTCACGCGAGGGCGTCGCCTTCAGCAGCCGCTGAACTCAACCCTCGAGAGTCCGTTTTGGGCCGCTCACAATGCACGAGGAGCAGCGCAGCTGCGTCACGCTGAAAGCGTTGCTGCGCGACTATTGGAAACCGTTGATCCAGCTCGGCGAACTCGTGGTCGCGTTGAACGTCGTCAACTACGTGCTGCTCGCCTATATGCCGACTTTCATGCAGAAGCAGCTGGGCATGAGCGACAACATGTCCTTGCTCGTGCCGCTGATCGGCATGCTTGCGATGATGGTGTTTCTGCCTTTTGCGGGCACGTTCTCGGATCGCGTCGGACGCAAGAACGTCTGGTGGTTTTCGCTGATCGGCCTGTTCGTCGCGGCGATTCCGATGTTCCTGCTGATGAAGCCCGGCCTGGTCGGTGCCATGATCGGCTTTTCGGTGCTCGGTCTGTTGTACGTGCCGCAACTCGCCAGCATCTCGGCGATGTTTCCCGCGATGTTCCCGACGCAGGTCCGTTATGCGGGGATGGCGATCGCCTATAACGTGTCGACGTCGATTTTCGGCGGTACCGCGCCGATGGCGAACGAATGGCTCGTCGCGCATACGGGCAATGCGTTGGTGCCCGCTTATTACATGATGGCCGCGTGCGTCGTTGGCGCGATTGCGCTGATCTTCGTCACCGAAACGCGCGGGTGTTCGTTGCGCGGGTCGGGCATTCCGGGGAAGCAGGAAATGATTGGTTGAAGTGACATGGCGTGGCCGGCCGCCGATCGCTGCGGTTCGGCCACGCGCGATCAAAAGCGTCTATTGCAACAGGCTTTCGCGATCGTGTCGGACGCGAGGGCTTGCATAGTGAGCGAGTCTGCTTTCAATCGCGCGACGCGTCAACGAATCATCCGTCGCTACGTCGCGCTCATCGTGCTTACGACTTCGCAGCGCTCATGATCGCGAGGCTCGGGCAGTAATGCGTCGCGCTCAGATACGCGACCTGCTGCGAACGCACGCCTGCGCTGCTCGACGTGGGCGGATCGATGAACACCTGCGCATTGTTCGATCCCGCGGGAGCCGCCAGCGTCATCGTCACTTTCCACCAGTTGCCCGCTTTCACCGCGCTCAGCGCGGTCGGCTGACCCGCGCCCCAAGTACCGCGGACGATTGCGCCGGTGTTCGTGTTCAGCACCCAGCCGAACTCGGCGCCGCTCGGATCGTCGGTCTGGATCGAGCCGCCGGGGAACACCGTCGCGTTGGCGGTGGCGAGCACATAGTCGGTGAACGTGTACGACTGGCCGCCCTGCACGCGGATCACTTCATGGATGTTCGACACGGCCGAACCATTCGTGGTCGTGATCGTCGCTGCGCCGCGATTCACGCCGGAGATGTCGGTGGCGGGCACGGCGGTGCCGCCGTTCGACTGCGACCACGCATCCGGCGTCGCGAGACTGAGCGGCGAGTCGATCAGGTTGTTCGCATAGCAGGCCGACGCGGCCGCGTTGGACGGCGGCCCGTAGAAGCTCGCGATGCTCGACTGGATTGCGTTGTCGGTCGTATCGGACGTCGCCTTCGTGAGGATCGCGCCTTCGAAGAACTGGATCGGCGCGGCGCTGCCGTCGCCGCCTTCGCCGAGCGAGAGACCGCCCTGCCATTGGCCGTTGAACGCATGACCCGCGTCGTGGCCGAAGTTCAGCGCTTCAGGCGGCGCCTGGTCGTACAGCGACGTCAGCACGCTTTGTGAAGCGGAACCGCCTTTAACCGCGAAGAGATTCGAGGCGGTGACCGGCGAGTACTTCGACAGGACCGTGACGAACTTCTCTTTCGCCGGCTGCTGCGGACCGTACAGATACACTCCGGCTTCCGCATCGACGCCCGGCCAGTTGGTATCGAGCGCATTGCACACCGGGTCCTTCACGTTCGACGGCTGGATCGAGTCGCCGTCGCAATAGCCGAACACGGCCGCGTTGCCGTTCGAGAACGCGAGCGCGAACATTTCGCCTTCCACTTCGCCGTGCGAATAGGTGCTGGGATTCGCGCTGTTTTCCATGTTGCCGTAGGTGCCGCAGCAGGTCGACGATTGGCTGTAGTGCGCGCCGGCCACCATGTACTCGGCGATTTCGCTATCGCCGATCGACTGGTTCACCGTGCCGAAGCGCTTGCGATAGGCTTGGCCGGCCAACGTGCCGAGAGCCGGAATTCGCACGCCGTTCGTCGTGACGAACGCGAGCTTGGCCGGCGTGCCGGGGAGCGCGGGCAAGTCGTTACCAATCGTCACTTGCTCGGTCGGCGCTTGCGCGGTCAATGCGGTCGGAGGCTGCTGCAGTTGCACTGTCAAGGTGCCCGCGGTGCCGGGCAGCGTGATCGTCGCGAAGCCGTTGAGGACTGGCACGGTGGTCGTTTTCTGCGAGCCCGAGGTGCCGTTGGGCACCGTCAACGATTCCGTGCCATCCTGGTTCAGTGTGAGCGTCGCTGGTACGTTACCGAATGCCCCCCCTTTCAATGGCGCGACCAGATCGACCTGATCGTAGATGTAGACAACCGAGCAGGTCGTGTTGTTGCAGAAGGACTGCGTGCTCTGCACATTCGCCGAGCCGACCAGCGAGCGATCGCCGCCCTTGAGCGTGCTGTTGGTGTACGGATAGACGTCGAGCGTCGTGTTATCGGACGCGCGTTGAATCTGGAACAGCGGGCCCTGGTAGTTCTTCGTCAGCAGACGTGTCACGCTGTGCGCCGCGGAGCAGGGCGTGTTGGCCGTGGCGGCGGCGTCGCAGGGCAGCGCGGTGGTGATCGCCGCGTTGTCGTCCGCCGATGCATTCGAATTCGACTGCGCCGCGCTGTTGGAGGGCGCCGGGTTCGCGGTGGCCGCATTCGCCACCGGCGAGGTCGACGCGCCGCTATTGTCGCCATTACATGCGGCGAGTCCGACGGCTATCGCCAGCCAGACCGCCACTAATCCCATTCTTCTGGACATCATGACCTCCTCCTATGGAACCGCTGATCGGGTTGAAATACTTAGGTGTACAGATCGATGTAAAGAATCGTTATGGTCGTTGATGCTCGCAAAAGGCAGCCGGTCGGGCCGGCGCGCAACATCTGGTAAGTAATAATATTAATCAATAATATCGATTTGACGCCATGGGGTAATCCCTCATACTTGCATTATCGAATTGAAAGAATCACGCGTCAGGGCGCTGTAGGCAATTCGCATGGACCAGCAGCTTTTTTGAATTATTACTAATACTGTCGTGTGCGAGTCGTGCATCGGCACGCGGCATGCCTGAACATGGCGTCGCGGCGCACCGTGCGCCCCATGACAAGGGTTTAAAGCGAAGGGATGGAAATGAAAGTGACGCGCGGCAAATTACATGTTCAACCGCGCATGGCTTGCGCCAATGTACTTGAACGCCATTCAACCACCGGACAGAACAGTGTCCTCGATTTCGTAGCGCTCATTGCCGACTGAAATCAGATTGATGCCGGCGTGCTTCCGGGTCAGCGTGTTGCCGGGCATCGGACGATCGCTCGCGGCCGCAGCTGTGCCGATTACCCGGCCGTTGACACCAAAGAAAATCGCCCGCGTCGTGCCATCGGGCCAGTAGACCACGACCGTATTCGATCGATCGCTGTGATGGACGACGCCGAACTTGCACATCGTTTTGGTCTGTCCGTTGTCGCGCTCGCAGGGCAGCGTGCCGGTCGCGCTGATAGGCGATTCCGTTAGGGGCGCGTGGCTGTTCTGCGAACCGACCGGACCGCGTTCCGTCGAAATCGAGATGAGCGTCACGCCATCCGCTTCGCCGACGACCCGCGCATGCCGATGATGCCCGACGATCGCGCGCACGGCGGCGCTATCGCTCGCGCCCGGACAGCCGACCAGCATCGACGTGTGGTCGAGATAGTTCGCAGTCGCGGCCGACTCGCCGAGCCGTCGGCATGCATCGCCAGAGTGCGGATAACCATCGCCGAGCACGACGAATGACGCGGGCCATTCGAACCGGTTGGCGGTCCCAGCGGCCTGCGCCGAAGTCGAAGCATCACCCGCACCGAAACCCGCACCGAAAACGAGCGCCGCAATCGTCGCGTAGAGCGCCGAGCTAAAAGACCGGGCCGCGTGTGGCATCGAACTTCTCCTTAACGTGCTCACGTCCGAGCCGCTCCTGAAGCCAACGCGGCCTGCGCGCGCTGCAGCCACTCGCGATTATGCTCGCGCGCGTGACGCGGCCAATGTTTGGCGTCTTGAACGATTTCCGCATAGAGGCGCCGGCGCGGCGGCGGTCCGCATCGTCCGGTTGCGCGGCGAGCCAGTCGGCGAACAGGCAGCGCGGCGCGACGTCACTTGCGCAGCTCAGCGCCTGTTCGAATGCCGCGTGTGCGCCGGGCGCGTTCAGCGCGGCCAACCTCCAACATGATTCCGGATAGATTGGCGCCAGCCAAACGACGTCAAAACCAAGGTTGCAAAATTCGGACTGGCCATAGTTACAGCTTTGCCGTAACAGCCAGTGTCGAGACAAGATTGTTGATGATTGATTTCTTTTATCGAAAATCCGCGAGCGGCAGGGAAGCCAGGCTTGTCTGCGCCGTGCGCGTACAAAATGGTACAGGTTCGACGCCGCTGATAGGTCGGCCTCGCTATGCCTGCAGCCATAGCGGCGCACCGGGCACAACGGCGGTCGTGCCCGGTGCGGTGCAGGGGAGACTTGGGATGCGCAGCCGAGATAACACCCATTATCGCCGCAACGTATCCTCGCGTCTGGTGGTGAAGGGCAACGTATCGTTCGCGGGTTCAATGATCCGGGCGTCCCGGAGCTATCAATCTGTTCGCGCGAGGGATGTTATATCGAGCACGCAACGCTGGCGCGCATCTTCGATCCCCTGACGCGGGGGCCGGACCATCAGGGCGAAGGGGAGGGGTCGGGTAGCCTCGGACTGGGTCTTTACATTGCAGGCGAAATCGCCAAGGCACATCACGGTGTGATCGAAGCGCGGTCCGACGAGACGGAGACCTCATTTTCGGTGTCCCTCCCGCGTGTCAACGAACCGTAATATGGCGCTCACGGCCCGGCGTAGCAAGCAGGGGCGACCCACCCGACATTGCGACATCCGCCTCCGGCAATAGCCGACCAAAGTCCTATAGCGCATCAACCGATCCCCAGTTACGCTGCGCCTACAATCAGCTTGCGGGTCGCTATCGCGACGTTAAATGGTCAACTTCAATCAAATCGTCGCGGTGGTTGACGATGACGAATCAGTTCGCCGCGCCCTCAAGCGTTTGCTGCACTCTGTCGGGGTAGAGGCGAAGACTTTTCCCAGTGGCGAGGCATTTCTGGGCACGCTGTCGTCGGCAGCTTCGTGCCGGCCCGCCTGCGTGATCGTGGACTTCAAGATGCCAGGGATCGACGGGCTGGAGCTGCAGCGCCGCCTAGCCCCGACTGGCGTGCCCATCATCTTCATTACCGGGCACGACGATCCGGCCGTTCGCGAGAAGGCTCTCGCGAGAGGTGCCGCGGGCTACCTGAAAAAGCCGTTCAACGCCGCCGCATTGATTAGGGCTGTGGAAAAAGCTCTAGAGCTACGCCAACTTCCATAAAGCGCTTCGCCCAACTGCCGCTGAATGTCCGGTTCAAGGCTTAATCCAACCATACATGCGCAGAAGGCGGCCGTCCGAAGAGGGTCGCGTACTGCCGATCACAGCCTTGCGAGGTTCAAGCTGCGTATGCCCATTGCATGAGGCGGCGCCCGGCCATGAAGAGACGGTCACCGATCCCAGATCCCAGTGTGAACGACCGCTCTTCGGCGTTATGCAAAGCTTCTCCTAGGTCGAATCCCACCAGCCGCCGTTTCGCGTCTGATCGAGGGCCGTTGCAGTAAGCATGCCACACATTTACCATGCCTCTTTAACGACTACGACGGAGTCAACTTTTGCCCCGTTTTGTTGTCTGCGGACCTTGCAAAATTGCAAGCTGAGAGTGTCGCGTCATTGACGCAGTGTCTGGTTGATCCCCCGCGTCAGGGCGCTTGTATCGCAGGGTGCCGGCCCGTCAAGCGCGACAAGCCGCGCGAGAGGAAAAATCCATGTGGGAAAGCGAAGCGCGCTTCCGGACGATGATGGACACGGCTCCGGTGATGATCTGGATGTCGGATACGGCTCGGCTGTGTACGTTTTTCAACAAGCCGTGGCTGGATTTTACGGGCCGCACGTTGGAGCAGGAAATCGGCAACGGGTGGGCAGAGGGTGTGCACCCGGACGATTTCGAACGCTGCCTGAGCGTTTACGTCTCATCGTTTGACGCGCGCAAGGATTTCACGATGGAATACCGTCTGCGAAGACGGGATGGCGTGTATCGCTGGATCCTCGATACCGGCGTGCCGCAGGAGGACGTCGACGGTACGTTTCTCGGCTACGTTGGTTCATGCGTCGACATCACCGACCGCAAGCAGGCCGAAGAAAAATTCCGGAGCGCTCTGGAATTCCTGCCAGTTGCCATTCTTACTGTTGATCATCACGGCCGGATTGTGCTGGTCAACGCGCAAACCGAAAGGCTCTTCGGCTATCGACGTGACGAACTGAGCGGACAGCCTGCGACTATGCTCGTTTCGCAACTGCTGAGCGACAGGGGCTCCACGCCGGAACCCGAGATCGCCCGCATGGCACACGCTTCCGTAGTGCCGGCCCCTCGCGATCTGTTCGCGCGTCGTAAGGACGGGACCGAGTTCCCGGTCGAGGTCGGACTCAAGACGGTTCGATTCGGAGATGAAGAGACTGTGCTCACGGTCATCATCGACAGAACCGAGCGGTATGAACTGTACCGAAACCGGCAGGAACTGGCCCATCTGACGCGCGTGTCAACGATGGGTCACCTGGCAGTGTCGATCGCGCATGAACTGAACCAGCCCCTTACCGCGATTCTGAGCAACTCGGAGGCCGCCGA
>NZ_JARESU010000243.1:0-7590 GCF_046027075.1 Paraburkholderia sp. RL18-085-BIA-A
CGTTGGGGCTGATAAGCCAGATGCAAGGCCCGAGCCTTGACCGCCCGCTTGAGTCTGGTAGACAGTTGCAGTTTCTGGGCGGCCGCCTGATTCAATTCAGAACGGTAGAACTGGTATCCATTGCGTCCACGCGACTTCGCGAGATACATAGCCGCGTCGGCATTTCGTCTCAGTGTGTCCGCATCCGGACCGTCTTGCGGATAGGTGCTGACTCCAATGCTGGCCTCAACGTAAAGCTCCTGTTCGCTGGCATGGAACGGCTCCCTCATGGCGACAATCAACCGGTCTAGCATCGGTATCAGTTGCGTGGCGTCAGTGCGTTCAGCGACGACAATGAATTCGTCACCGCCATAGCGCGCGACGAGGTCGCTCGAGCGTACCTGGTGCTGCAGGCGTTTCGCCACGCTGCCCAGAAGCGCGTCGCCCACGCGATGACCGAGAGAGTCGTTGACCTCCTTGAACCGGTCAAGGTCGAGGAACAGCACCGAAACGTGGCCACCGGTCTCCGACGCGCGTCCGATTGCTTCAGCGAGGCGCTCGTCGAGCAGGTTGCGATTTGGAAGCCCGGTCAACGAGTCGTATCTGGCCTGGTGCTGAAGTCGGGCCTGGTATTCCACGAGTGCAGTGACGTCGCTCACCACACCGACATGATGCGTCACCTGTCCGTTCTCGTCGCGCACCGGAGCAATCAGGATATTGTTCCAGAAGCGCTCGCCGCTCTTGCGCGTGCAGAGCAGGGTCACATTCGCTTCGGTGTTGCTGTCCATTGCCTGACGCTCGGGTGACCATTTTTGCTCTTCGCCGGCTATTGCAAACAGGACTTCACAGTCGACACCGACTACATCGCCCGGTGAGTAACCCGTAATACGTTCGAAGGCTGCGTTGGCGAACATGATGACGTGCCGGTCATGCTCGACCTCCGCGATAATCAGGCCATTGATGCTCGCGTCTATCGCCCTGCTCTGCAAACGCAGGGCTAAGTCTGCATTGCGCCGGGCCGTTATATTTTCGTAGGCGGTCAGTACGCCGATAGTGGCGCCGCTCTGGTCCTCGAGCGGCAACTTGGTTTCTGAAATCCATACTTCCGAACCGTCCACTGCAATCGCGCTACGCTCAAAGTGTCTCCTGGTCAGCTCACCCGCCATCACGCGGACGTCTTCGCCCTGCACGACCCTGGGGTCATCGCCCCAATGCAGGTCCCAGTCGGTCCTTCCAATCAGGTCAAACCGGGACGCCAGGCCCGCGTCGCGAGCGTAAATCCCGTTACCACCAACGTAACGATGTTCGGCATCCTTCCAGGCAATGCCTTGTGGAATATGGTCTAGAATGGACTCGAGCGTCTGCTTCGACTTGAATAGCTCCGCCTGGGCTACGACCTCGACGGTGACGTCAACCATGACGGACATAGTGGCCGGCTGGCCATCAAATTCGACTTTCAGATGGTGTACGTCCATTGACCGATGTTCGCCTGACTTCGTCTGGTGTACCCAAATGCCCACGGACTGCGTCTCGGACGGACGCGTATTGCGCCTCCTGTCGAGCGTCTCATACATGCGCCCGATCCCGTCTGAGGGCCGGACATCACGAAGCGACATGCCACGCAACTCTGCCTCGGAATATCCGTACACACGCTGCGCAGCCCCGTTGACGGCAACAATATCGAGCGAAGCGTCGTCAAATATCCATATGGGGAGCGGGTGCTCGTCAAAGAAGCGCTGGTATTTTTCACGTGCCGTTTCCGCCAGACCCAACGCACCGCGCAATTTCTGTGCGATGCGAGCGTTCCAGAAAATCAGCGCAAGCAGCAAGGCAGCCGCCGTCAGGCCGCAGACAAGCAACGCTTCGGAGACCCATTTCGCGTCGGACGAAGACTTGCCGGCCGTGGAGTCGATAGTGGCGTCAGCACCCATCCTGACATCAATCGCGCGTTCCAGAACGCTGTAGAAGTATGCGTCAATCTCGCCCAACGCCGGGTCGCTAACGCCGATGTTGCCGGGATGCAATGACGCTCGCATCGCCAGTGCGTTGCTACGCCTCGGCAGTTTTTGAATCATGTCGTCGAGGTCGGCGAGCCGCGACAGGCATACGGCGTTCTGCCGGCAACCTTCGCGCGCGTCGTCAGTCAGGGCCACCAATGCGGGGAGCGGGAAGATATAGGCCGCCCGCTTATAAAACGGCCGCGTGCCAATCAGCGTGTAGAGTTCCCCATGCTCATCCAGCATCATCTGCTGGACCTCGTCCAGGTCGTGTTTGAGACGGCCCGACGCTTCCAGGGTCCGCATCACGACGTTCTGCTCCTGAGCCTGCCGGACTGCCAGGACCGTGCTCGTCGCAATCGACGAAAGGATGAAAAAGACAGCAATAACGGTGATACCTCTGCGAGCGGCATCGCGGCCGATGAAACGGCCTTCACGCTTCACTTTTTCTCCCGGCCTCTCCGTTCGGCCAGACGCACGAATGGATTTCAGTTTCACAATACATTTTCTCCGGGACGGAAAAAATTTTGTGAGAATGGCATATACGTCGAGGTCCTTGAACATCAGGCAACCGTGTCTAGCGCCTCGTAAGCGCGCGGGAGCGAAAGCTGTGGATTAACCCGCTGGGCTAGCTACCGGCCAGCAAGAATTGAGGTCCGGAATGGCAAACGCGTTGCCCAAGCCCGTCGCCAGCGTACAGATGGCATATCGTTCAACTAGGCGCAACCAGTCTACGTTCACTCGCAAAAAATTTCGAAAGCCTGCGACATTCTGAGGCTGTGGGGACGGTTACGCCCGCTCGCCACAACGCCACATCGCCCTCCGGGCGGCTCGCTTTATGGTCATGCCGAGCCTTGCTGCGAAGGCCCAGCGGAAACCACTACTCGCCAGATTGTTGTCCAGATGTGATTCAAGGTTCAGGCAGCGGCTCATGGCACGCAAACCCCTTCAGGGAGACCCGACCGTGAGTATGCGAGGGACATACTAAAAATCTGTGACGGTCGTTCAGACGCAAGCACTCCTGTGGGCAACTGGAATCACGGTTGGATGGCACTGGCTCCACGGCTGTGTGCCGTGGCCAGGTCAAGGTGCTGCAAACGGCTCGGACAATCCCGCAGGGCAGCACATAGCATTATCCGTTCGCCAATGACCGGCAACGTTTTCTGCGCTACTGCCTGCAGAAGTCGCCGCTTGCCGAACTCGAAGGCCAGCATCAATTGTTTCGGAGTGTCGTTTGCAGCACCGAGTCCTTCGCAAACTCCTTCGGTTGATATCACAAAGGCGCAATATCCCCAGCCGAAACCCATGTGCCGAGAACCACATGGCCGAGTCGGCAGAAAGGATCGGCATAGTGAAGTTGGTGCCGGCTGATCCATAACTATCACCTGTCAGATAGAGGTAGAGCAGGTATTGTTTCCGCTTGATTCGTGCCGGATAGAAGTGCGGTGGACACGTTCTAATTTAGAAGCGTGCTTCTTGATAGACCGGCGGACTCAAATCTGAAGTGCGACACCGTTTCGTATAAGGTGTTGCGATGCATGAACGAACTCAGTCAGTCATTTGGCAATTGTGTACGCATTTAATGTTGGGCGCCTGGTCTCTTGCGGGAAAACGCGCCATGCACCGTCATCGTGCTGAAAGAAAAAAATCACGACCGAACCTTCTGGTTGAAGTGCCCTAACGCGTACATAACGCCTTCGATTGGGGCGTACTCGACCGGATCGGGTTACTTGAATCCGCGTCGCCGTCGTCGGTGTCAGCCACTTTTCAATCAACAGGCGCAAAGAGTTTTTCTGCGGTCATCCGCTTTTCCTTTAACGGCGTTCCTGTTGGTTTAACCGCGCCTTCTCGCGTTTGAGAAGACGCAGCTTCGGCCACAAGGAGTTTTGTCAATCAACTTGACGGCTACTGGACGTAATCCGATGAAACAAGGTGGCTAAGCTCACAGTTTTTCTTGCGACTTTCTAACTCGGTGCACTAGGCCCTGTTGGCATTTTAACGAATGGTCCAAACGCACAGGCAAGTGATGCGAACACGAGGTAGCCGTTAGCAAACTTGTCGTATCGAGTGGAGGCGCGATGAGAATGTTTGATGCGATTGGAGAAGCGCTCAACCAGCTTGCGTGTGTGGTACAGCGCGCGATTGTAGTGGCGCGCTCCGTCTTGCGATTCGAACGTGGTGGAATGACCACCTTTGCCCGGGTGCTCGCATGGTTTGCACGAAGGACTCGGCGTCGTATCTCTTGTCCGCGACGACGGCCTTTGCACGCAGATGCTTGATCAGTCCCTTCGCGCACGAGATGTCGGCGACATGTCCCTCGGTTGCGATTAACCGCGGGGGCCGGCCTGCCTCATCCGCGAATCCAAATCCCACGCCCTGTAGATACGCCGGCGAGAAGATAGTCTGGTCAATCATCTGCTTGATTGCAGTGCTAGATACCTTTGCCGCGGTCGGATGCTTTTGGTTATTGTGCACGGCCTAACGCAGCATATTGTCAACCACAGAAATCGTATCTGGATTTACTGAACTCTAGCTTTCGGCAGGCATGCGAAACAGCCATGGTTCTTCTTGGCGCCGCCTTTCTTCATAGTCAGTAATCTCTTCTGCATGCCGAAGCGTCAGTGCGACTTCATCCGCCCCGTTAAGCAGGCATTTCTTGATAAATGGTTCGATGTCGAAGCGAAATATGTGATGTGCGGTTTGTACGGTCTGTGATACGAGGTCGACCGCAACGTGTGCATTTCTTTGCGCCGTGACGAATAGCGTTTCAACCTCAGCATCGCGCAGGGTAACCGTGAGCAAACCGTTTTTGATGCAGTTAACGGAAAAGATGTCTGCGAAGCTGGTAGCGATAACGACACGAATTCCATAATCCATCAAAGCCCACGGAGCATGTTCCCTGCTCGAGCCGCACCCAAAGTTCGCGCGCGCGAGCAGAACCGTGGCCTCTGCATATTCGGGCAGATTGAGTACAAAGTCCGCTTTCAATGGACGTTTCGTGCAGTCCCGTCCGAGCTCACCGTGGTCATCGTACCTCCACCCATCGAACAGATGTGGGCCAAGTCCCGCGCGGGTAATGGACTTCATGAACTGCTTCGGGACGATCGCATCGGTGTCGACGTTTGAACGGTCCAGCGGCGCCATAACACCATCAACTCGAGTGAAAGGCGTCATTATTCGGCTCCCAGCAACCAACGTGCATCTGTCAGATGACCCGCAATCGCAGCGGCCGCTGCCATCTGCGGGCTCATCAGATGGCTTCGTCCACCTGCACCCTGGCGACCTTCGAAATTGCGATTACTGGTTGACGCACAGCGCTCCCCTGGAGAAAGGTGATCCTCGTTCATCCCCAGGCACATCGAACAGCCTGGCTCACGCCACTCAAACCCCGCGTCGATGAAAGCGCGGTCAAGACCTTCCAGTTCAGCCTGACGCTTTACCAGTCCGGAGCCGGGAACGACGAGCGCGAGCTTGACGTTGGGTGCAAGGTGACGCCCCCGGACAATGGCAGCCGCTGAACGCAGGTCTTCAATGCGGCCATTGGTGCATGACCCGATGAAAACCTTGTCGATCGCTATGGAAGTCGCACGGGTACCAGACTGGAGCCCCATATACTGGAGGGCGGCCTCCATCCCGCTACGGCGCGCAGAGTCCTTTTCATGCGCCGGGTCGGGCACGGTGCCGTCCACCGGCATAACATGCTCTGGGGATGTGCCCCACGTGATGAGTGGACTGAACTGCCCGGCGTCCAGAGAGAATTCAACATCAAATCTTGCGGCGGCGTCGGTGACAAGATCGCGCCACACAGCAATTGCACGGTCCCAATCGTCTCCGGAGGGCGCAAACTCACGCCCTTTCAGGTACGCGATTGTCCTTTCGTCAACAGCAATCAAGGCGCAGCGCGCCCCAGCTTCGGTTGCCATGTTGCAGAGGGTCATACGACCTTCCATGCTTAGGCGTTTGATCACGTCCCCCCTGAATTCGACGGCATATCCAGTTGCGCCAGCGGCACCAATGCGACCGATGATGTTGAGCGCCACGTCCTTTGCCGAAACCCCTTTCGCAAGCGTGCCAGTAAGCGTGATGGCCATCGTCTTCGGCTTTCGCATCGACAGACATTGGGTGGCCAGCACGTGCTCAATGTCAGACGTACCAATGCCAAAGGCGAGTGTGGCGAACGCGCCATGCGTGGTCGTGTGGGAATCGCCACAGGCAATCGTCATACCCGGCAGGGTCGCCCCTTGCTCTGGGCCGACCACATGAACGATTCCCTGGCGTATGTCGTTCAATCCATAAAATCTGATACCCGATTCTTTGCAGTTCCTTTCGAGCGTGGCGACCTGCACGCGGGACAATGGGTCGGGAATTTCCTTCGAGCGGGCTACCGTGGGAACGTTATGGTCGGGAGTTGCAAGCGAGGCGAGCGGACGCGCTACTGGTCGACGGTTCATGCGAAGCGCTTCGAACGCCTGGGGACTGGTCACTTCGTGGATCAGATGACGATCAATGTAGAGCAACGTCGGTTCGTCATGTCCGCCCCGCACCGCGTGCTTCGTCCACAGTTTTTCAAATAGCGTTTGCGCTTCCATAGCATCATCCCGTGTAACAAAAATCGGATACCTCGGCCGAAGTGCCGCGCCAGATCTGCGCAGCAAGGGATAACGTCGGGGAATTCGCCGCCGGCGTGACGCGGTTCAGTTCCCCATGTCAATCATCAGAGACCGCGGCTGATTCCGAGGCGGCCGCCGTTACACTCTGTTGCAAAGCGGAGTAGTGCTTTGCTGAATGACCTCGGGTCGTCAAAAAACGGGGCATGTCCCGAACCTTCGTGCAGGATGATCCGGCCATTGCTCAGCACAGAATTTAACCTGACCGCGAGCTCTGGAAGAACGAACTGGTCCCTCGCGCCGTGGCTTATTAGCACCGGTATCGTGATGCTGCCCAATAGCGTGTCGTAATCAAGAGCACGTTGTCGTAGCCAAAGCCGGGTCTGGGAATCGACAGTGTTGACGATCGCCGTCAAGCGTGCATGCTCAGAAGAACCAGCCTGATACCCAAATACCTGTTCGACAAAATGTCGAACGCCGAGGTTTGCCTCTTCGGTCTCTGGTGAGCACATCGCTCCCAACAACGCGTGATCGGCGCCGATTAACGTTGGGTCGTTAATGGTCGCCGCAGCAACGAAGTTGATTCCCACGATCTGATCCTGTCCGTAATGACGGAGGTAATCATTAAGGATCCGTCCCCCGTAGGACCATGCAACCACCACCGCATTGATCACATTAAGTTCGTCAATGACGCATGCCAAATCATCCGCCCACCGGCTACCGTCAACGTACGCTTCCATCGTTGGTGGCGCCGAGGATTGGCCATGTCCGCGCAGATCGATTGCAATCAAGCGACAGGTGGATGCCAGTTGCGGTTCAGCCCACAGCCTTGACCACACCGAGTGATCGAGAGAGAAGCCATGCAAAAAAACAAGAGGCAGACCATCCGGATTGCCGCCCTCATAGGTGGCCAGCTCGCATCCGTCGGCCGATCGAAGTCGACGTTTCAAGGGCATGTTCGCAGGCTCGTAGTTGCCTTGACGGGATGTCATTTGGTCACTTCCAGA
>NZ_JARESU010000244.1:0-7471 GCF_046027075.1 Paraburkholderia sp. RL18-085-BIA-A
AATACGCCCGCTGAAGAAGCTGAAGGACGCCGCTCTCTAAACCGGACCACTGGAAAGGAAGCCCCTCGCGATGGAAGCCTGAGGGGCTTTTTTGCTTCTATGCCTGAGGCGCACGGGTCTTCATGTAATCTGGCTACTCAAGATGAGCTCGGCGATACTGCCGAGTATCAGGGTGCGATCAATGTGTGAAGGCGGCCGAGACTGTTGCGTCATAAAAGTGCCGAGGCGCAGGGAAGGCAGCCATGAGTGTCCGTGGAATACAGTGCCTTGGTAGTGCGCCATGTACAGAGCATCCTTCTCCGCAATCAGGCCCGACTTAAGGCCGGTGTCCTTGCGGCGTTCCGGGTCGAGTACAGCTGTGTGCGGCGTCGCCTTGCGCTCCGGCTCCTCTGCCGCGCTGCGTTGGGTCTCGAGCACCCTGCTCATCTTTCACTCCCCGTTTCGAAATCGGTCACACTCTCTTCCGTCAACTCGACAAACATCCCTTACAGCTGGGCGAGCATACATTGTCATATGCAGGTCTATTGCCTTTTTCCGATTGGATAACTTGAAAGCGAGCGATTGCGCAGCCGCTGCGCTCTCTCCATGTCGCGCACGACTCAGGGTCACGGTAAAGCGCAAGATGGCCCTCGATCGCGGTTGCCAACGGCATAAAAGTACATCAGACTAAACCCGGGGCAGGTCAGGTTTGCGCAAGAGTTTCTAGAACGGTCTCGGCGCGTGCCGCCGAAAACAGAGCGACGGCAACGGCCCATACGACGGCTCGCTTCACGATTGCCCCCCCGGTTTAACAGGACGCGCCCGGTCTAATAACTATAAACGAATCTGGGATAAGTGCAGAACACCTGTTCCTCTGTCTAGACTAGCTACGTCGACGCTGTTCGCTAAGCTGCCAGCCACGTCATTTGCCGGCTCTGCAGAAATTCGACGTGCGCTTCGTCGGGACGCCTCAAAGTGACTACCGTGTGCGTCCGACAACGACTTGCTGGTCGAAGCGGCCTCGGTCTAATCTTAGATTCTCGATGCCGGTCCTGTACCTCACGTGCGTGCTCGTTCGCAGCGGTGATGCCGATAAATTGCACCCGAATTCGCAGTACAGCATCGCAGTCTGAGGGATGCGCCACATAATGTGCACGACCGAAGATGGCTTCTTTTTTTGGCGAGGTAAATTATGGAAGCGTGGAACTGGATGTAGAAGGCCGAGTTCTGGAAAAGGCCTTACGTTGAGTCCACGCTTAATAGTCAAGGCACCCTCCCTGGAGGATTCATGTGTCGTCTACCGTCTTACTCGCCCATCACAAGTTTGCTTCTCGATGTGATTGAAACTTCGCGTTGCACTGACGATGACCTGACAGTTTGTGCCTATGAAGCCGCGCTGGGCAACAGTCAGGGAAACCCTTCAAGTCGCTTCCAGCGGGTTTTTTCTCACGACCAACGGAGCGCTGTCTCCCGGATGAAGACGGACTTGCTAGAACGTCTTTTGCGGCGCCCACGCTGACGCCAGAGCCAATCGCCGAAGCGACCTTCCTCTGAACGAGGGCCACCTGTCTCGAATCGAAGACAGCAGCAGTAAGCTGTAAGAACCTAAACCCATGATATCGAACGTCTCGGACCTCGACCTTCGCTTGATTCGCACATTCCTGGCCGTTGTAGACGCGCGGGGCGTGACCGCTGCGCAAGTTACGTTGAATGTTAGTCAGCCAGCAATCAGTTCTCAATTGACCACTTTGGAAACTCGATTAGGATTTCGCCTTTGTGAGCGTGGGCGCAGTGGTTTCTCCTTGACCGGCCGTGGTGAGCGCTTCGCTGAGTCGGCTCGCAAGCTTCTTGATGCAATCGACAACTTTTCGACTGAGTCGCGGAATCTAGACAAAAAGCTGGTTGGTAACCTGACCATATGCATCATTGGTCATGCCGAACTGAAACAGAATGCCCTGTTGAGCCAAGCGATTCAGCGGTTTCTTGGACGCGACCAGGCTGTCCATCTCTCAGTGATTGTTAAGTCGCCGGGCGAGATTGAACAGGAGGTATTTTCCGGAGCCATAGATGTGGCAATCGGATATTTCTGGCACCGAGCTCCGTTGCTGGAATACGTACCGCTATTCATGGAGAAGCAGACGGCATATTGTGGCACCGGTCATCCGTTGTTCGGACGATGTAATGCGACAGAAGCCGAGCTAACCGATTTGGTTTGGGTCCATCGGAGATATCCGGTACCCGAAGCAAACTATTTTTCCTGCAACCCGGGCGTAACGGCCGGTCCTTTGGCTGAGAACATGGAAGCGGCGGCGCTTTTAATCATGTCAGGGAAGTATATCGGCTACCTGCCGAATCACTACGCGGAACCCTATGTGAAGCAAGGTTTGCTTCGCGCTCCAAGCAAGCAGCTGCTTTCGCATGACGTAATGTTTCACATGGCGACCCGGAAGGCGCCTCGCCGAACGGATGTAACACAAGCCTTTGTTGACGATTTGCGGGCGGTTTATCTCGCTGAATCCGGAGTCGACGCTTCAGTTCTCTGAAGCAGAGGCGACATTGGTATCGAGTGCTCAATGTCGCCTCTAAACGGCATAGTGATTGCGAAAGCTCAATGCCCTCTCAAGGCAGCAGTCTAGTAGCCCCGAGAAAGGTCGACCTGTTGCGCGAGCGGCTCGCCTTTGATTGCACGCCGTATATTCTGCGCGACTGCAATTGACGCAGTTTCCGGTGTCGATATACCTGCCACGTGAGGGGTCATCAAGATAGCGGGATGTCCCCAGAACGGATGAGCGGGGGGGAGCGGTTCGACCGTGGCTACGTCCAGCGTCGCTGCTTGAATCTGCCCTGCGTCAATAGCGGCGAGAAGGTCTGCGTCCACCAGATGATGTCCGCGCCCCATGTTTATGATGCAAGCACCTCGTTTGCACTGAGCGAAGAAATTACGATTGAGGATAGACCGAGTGTCTTCCGTCAGCGGGAGCACGTTGATGATGATGTCCGAGTTTGCCAGCATGTCGGACAGAACTTCTTTGCCGGAGTAGGTTGCAACTCCGAATACGTCTTTCTGCGTTCGGCTCCAACCCAACACTTCGAATCCCTCTCCTGCCAGGGCCTTCGCAATTGCCCCGCCGAGCTCGCCAAGCCCTAGGACACCGACAGACGTCGCCTGCGCAAGCGTTGGTGGGAGGAAGGCCCACTGTGCTTCCCGCGATTGTCTCTCAAAAAGGTGGAATTTTCGGTGATAGCGGAAGGTTGCTGCCTTAGCGTACTCAATCATGGTCTGAGTGAGCGAATCATCGACGAGCCGCGCCAGCGGAACGTTCTTTGGCAACTTGTCGGGGTCGAGTTGATTGATTCCAGCACCAAGCGAAAGAACAGCCTTCAGATTCTTGAAGTCGGACAGTCCGCGGTTCGGAAGTTTCCAAACCAGTGCGACATCCACTGAATCCGGTTCTTCGCAGACCTCGCCGACCGAGTACTTCATATCTGGAAAGTGTTGAGAAAGTGCCGCCTTCCACTCTTCCGGAGAATCGATATTGCTGTTGAAATAGATGTGTGGCTTCATTTTTGGCTCACTTGCAGGCGCAAGACGTTGTGGCGTGATTGCAGTTCAGACGCGTATCGCTTAGCCTCTGAGCGGCAGCGTTTCGATGTTATACCCATGCGTGATTGAACGTTCAAGCACGGGGTCATACATCTCAACTTCCAGGCGCCGGGCGAATCGAATCGACCCGATGACGTCGAAGGTACCGTTGTACATCAAGGTGCCATCGGAGAACGCTTCCTCACATTCAGCCAGCCCATCGAGAAGCACAGCTGGGTCGAGCATGGCCGAAACCTGGCCATGCTGGTACAACGTCCGCTCACCGTTATCGACGACCCACGCACGGAGATGAATCTGGTCCCAGTGAGGCGCAACCTCGCTGAAGGGCCACGCCTTGGTTGCCACCGGCTTGTCGCACATTTGCTTCGCGACCGTTACGCCGTAAGCCTCGACGTCGTTCTCGGTATGGTCAGAGCCGACGGAGACATAAAGTTCGCCGTCGTGCTGGAAAAGAACGAATTCAACCTCACCGGAATTTCCCCGACCAGGTACGTCGATTACTTCGGCGCGGGTAAGCCGAGCTGCTGAGACGCGGTAAAAGACTGGCGTCGTCTCCGGAGCCTTCACGCCCCGTTCGGCAAGCTCCTCAATGTGGTGACGCACGGCTGCCTGGTCTCGTCCGGTCCATCCGGCGACCACCAGACGCTTGATGGGAACGTTGATAGATTCGCTTGCTCCCTGCCGAACGACTTCAAAAGACAACTGCTTCTCTGCAGACATCACATCTCCTTTGGGAATTGGGTTTGGTTAGTGCAGTGAAATCGAGAAGGCCTCTCACTTGCGCGAGCCAGCCAAAAACTGTTGAAGGCGCGGGCTCGCCGGCCGGTCGAGGATTTCAGCAGGGTCTCCCTCCTCTTCGATTCGGCCCTGGTGCAAGAAGATTGTGTGGTTCGACACATTTCGTGCGAACCCCATTTCATGCGTCACCACTATCATCGTGCGTCCGTCCGTTGCAAGCTTTTGCATCACGCGCAGCACCTCTCCAATCAGCTCGGGGTCAAGCGCCGACGTCGGCTCATCGAAGAGCATGACGTCTGGCTCGACGGCAAGTGCTCTTGCTATCGCGGCACGCTGCTGCTGGCCACCCGAAAGGTGTGCTGGGTAGTAGTCTCGACGTTCGTAGAGGCCCACTTGCTGGAGATAGTGCTCGGCACGTTCATTAGCCTCTTCCTTCGAAAGTCCTTGAACATGCACAGGCGCCAACATCACGTTCTGCAGGACCGTCATATGTGCCCACAGGTTGAAGCTCTGGAACACCATCGCCAGTTTCGACCGAATGCGCTCGAGCTGTCGGAGGTCCGATGCAACCAGGTTTCCGCATCTGCCGCGGCTCAGTTTAAGTTCTTCGCGGCTGGAGAAGATTCGCCCCTCTGTCGGCGCTTCCAGCAGGTTCATGCAGCGCAGAAGCGTACTTTTCCCGGACCCGCTCGAGCCTATAAGGCTGATGACGTCGCCGGTGCTGGCTTCGAGAGAAATTCCCTTCAGGACCTCGTGAGTTCCAAACTTCTTATGAAGGTTTTCAACCGAGAGTTTGCTCATGGGTGCTCTCTCTTACGTTAGCGGGAATTGACGGTGCTGCCGCGGCCTGGTTCGCTTCGCGCGGGCGAAGGTGGCGAAGGAATCGACGCTCAAGGTTCTTGAAGACGCGTTGCGTGGCCATCGAAAGTACGAGATAAATCGCGCCAATTGTTAGATAGGGTTCGAAGGAAATGTAAAAAAGCGCACTCACCGCTCGAGCGGCGCCCGTGAGATCAATGACAGTGATAAGGCTGACGAGTGAGGTCGCGTGGAGAAGGAGGATGATTTCATTCGCGTATTGCGGTAGCGCGCGACGAAACATGGCCGGTACCAGAACATACCGATAAATCTTCATGCGAGGCATACCGAAGCTCACCGCCGCCTCAATCTCTCCATGAGGCAGGTCCTGGATGCATCCAGCAAAGATTTCGGCGGTGTAGCCGGCCGTGCTGATGCCAAGCGCAATCACTGCACAAAGGGTGGCGTTAGCGAGAACGGGACCCAGGAAGCTTTCTCGCACGAGTTCAAGCTGGCCAAGACCAAAGTAGACGAGGTAGAGCAATATCACCACCGGTGCGCCTCGAATGACGAAGGTCAAGGAAGCGACAGGCCAGGACAGCCAGCGACTTTTTGAAACCCGCATCAACGAGAGGGGAATGGCAGTCAGCAGCCCAATCACAATGGCCCCCAACAGCAGAACAATTGTGGTGGCCAGCCCAGAGGCGAACATCTGCCAGTTTTCAGCGACGATTTGCCAGTTCATGGTTGCTTCCCGCTGATTATCGAGCGCCGCTGGCAGCGCCAATGCGGTATCGTGTGGAGACGCGCCTCAACCCGAGAAGTGACACGGCCGACAGAGCCAGGTACACCAGCAGCGAGACGATGTAGAAAGCAAAGTCTTCGTGTGTAGCCTGGGCGGCGTATTTCGCTCGGAAAGTGACGTCCTGCAGGCCGATGACGGACACGACTGCCGTCCCTTTAACCAGCGTCAGCCAGTTGTTAGTGAAGCCTGGCAACGCGTAGCGAACCATCTGAGGCAGCCGGACAAGAGTCCAGACTTGCGTTGGGGTCATCCCAAATGCCGTGGCTGCCTCAATCTGTCCCACCGGGATGGCGAGCAAAGCACCTCGGAAGGTTTCAGCCATGTAGGCGCCGAAGATGAAACCAAGCGCCAATGAACCCGCGACGAAGGCAGGAACGTTCAATTGCCAGCTCTTGCCGAACAGCGAGCCAAGTGAGGTAATGACATCGGGTATGCCGTAAAAAACAATCAGCATGAGAACCAGGTCCGGGATGCCTCGCACGACCTGTGTGTAACCGTCCACGACCCGATGCAGAGCGCGAGAGTTAGACACTTTGAATGTTGTTGCCACCATACCGAAAGCAATGGAACAGGCAAGAGCGCTCGCGGCAAGACCAAGTGTCAACCAAGCTCCGTTTAGCACCATCGCAACGTAGTCAGAGAACATAGTTGTCTCGCTTCGTGTTTGAACCGATTGATACGGTCAGAGAGGCCCTGGTCGGGCCTCAGCTCCCTAACGTGTGAACGACTTCGATGTGGTCTACCGAGCCGCGGTGATGTCATGCCCGAAGTACTTCATGCTCACCTTGGTGAAGGTCCCATCGGCCTTGGCTGCGGCGATAGCGCGATTGAAAGCCTCTCTCAGCTCACTTTCGTCCTTGCGGAAGCCGAGGCCTACGCCAGCGCCGAGAGTCGGGTCGTTCGAGCCCGTGAAGGAAGGGCCAATGTACTCAAAGTTCTTGCTGTTATCGCCGAGCTTCAGGAACGCTTCGTCGGTCTGTACCGTGTATCCAAAAGTCAGGTCGACGCGACCGTTCTTCAAATCGAGAAACGGGTCGCCCTGACCGGTGTATCGCTTGATATTTACAGTATTTCCGTAGGTCTTGGTCAGGAAGCTGTCTTGCGCGCTACCACCCTCGATTGCGATTGTCTTGCCCTTCAGGCCTTCCGGACTAATCGTGATGTTCGAGCCCTTCTTCGCAATGAAGCGGTTGTTGACTATTGCGTAGGTGTTAGAGAATGCAACAACCCGCTCGCGGGTTGGCGTCTTCAACAGCCACCCGGAGATGATGTCAATCTTGTGGCTTTGCAGGGAAGGGATAAGCGCGTCAAAGCTCTGGTTGGTGAAGACGCATTTGACTTTTGCGCGTTCACAGAGATTTCTTACAACATCCACCTCGAAGCCGCCGAGAGAACCGTCAGCGTTGACCTGTGCGAACGGCACATACGACCCGTCGGTTCCGACTGTGACCGTTTCGGGTAAGGCGGCATACGATGCGGAACAAAATAGCGCCGAAGCGGCGACGATGGCTCTGATTTTCATGGTTTTCCCTGTGACGAGTAGAGGG
>NZ_JARESU010000245.1:0-7401 GCF_046027075.1 Paraburkholderia sp. RL18-085-BIA-A
TTTTTTTAGGCATCAATCTGTCCGCTATATTTCTGATGTGTGAGTAAGTCTTCGACGCAACACATCAATGCCCGTATCGAAAAAGCGCAGGAAGCTGGCCAACGCGAGCGCCGAGCAGGCCACAAAGAAGCGACTGCAAACGTCACCGCTTGCACGCGCCGAGGCAGACCGCATAGTCCTGCATATCCGCGTTGGCCTTGAAGTGATCCGCTCAGGCCACCGCGATGAAACAGCATTGCTCAACCTGCAGTCGGTGATCCTGCTCACTGAGATGCTGACGGCCGAAGGGCGAGGCGCCTTATCGTTGGACATGATTCGAGACACTGGCCGGCGCATTGTTCATTTACTGGAAGAAGGCAAGGATACGGAGCCTTGGTCAGTGCCTGCCGCGCTTTGCGACGCCCTGACAGCGATCGTCAACGAGTACGACCGGATGATGCATCAGGTGCCGTTGCAGGCCGTGCTTGCCGCCACCGGAAAACTGGAGCGTCTCGAGGAAGAAGACCCGCAGTATTTCCGTTGCATGCGCGACAACGATGGCCGCTCAGCTGACTGACGTGCGTTCCACGACCGCTTTGTGGCGAGCGTTCGCCCAATGGCCAGCGAGTCGCTGGCAGTTTTTTACCTTAACCACACAAGGATCAAAATGCGTTTGTTGCTTGCTCTCGTTTTCCCGTGGCTGCAGTTCTTTACTATCGGCCGCCCTTTTGCGGGAATCATCTGCCTGCTGCTGCAGATTACACTGATTGGCTGGATTCCGGCTGCAATCTGGTCGGTCTATGCGCTGAGCCAGTACAAGACCGACCAGAAGATCGAGCGCGCGCTCGGGTCTCGCGGTTGAATCAGCCACTTAACGCGCTCAGCTCACGAGACACAGCATGTCTGATGTAGATACACAGACGGAATGGAAGCAGGATTCGCCCTATGGCTGGTCGCACGCAAGCGGCTGGTCCATTGGGCGATACGTCGTCGCAGGCGTATCGCATTTCATGCTTTGGCAGGGTCGCGACCACCGGGGCAAGTTCGCAAGCCTCGAAGCGGCTCAGGCAGAGCACCGCCTGCCAACGAAAGCATAGGAGAAATAGATGTCGAGTTACCTCAAGCTCAAGGCAGAGCTCGCAGCACTGGACCTTCAGATCGACATAGCGCTCGCCCGTGAAAAGGCTGCGGCGATTCGCGAGATCCAGGCAAAAATCAAGGAGTGGTGCATCTCACTGCGCGACCTTCAGCAGGCGCTGGGCGGTCGTCAATCGCGCGTCAGGACGGGCGGGACGCAAGAACCGAAGTACAGAGACCCGTCGAGCGGGGCCACCTGGAGTGGCCGCGGACGCGCGCCCGGCTGGCTAGCTGGCAAAGCCCGTACCGCATTTGAGATTGCGTCACCCGCGTCTTGACCCGCAAACCCAGCAGCGCATAGCCGGTTGGCCGCCGAGGCACCCGTTTCCATGCTGCTACCATTGCGTGAAGCCCGCTGACTTGTGGCGGGCGATCCAACGGAGCGATGAACAGAATGGCGTCAAGCCGAAAGCGCGCGGGCGACAAAAAGATGGCGCGCAGGCCACTTACCAAATCGAAGCTTTTGCCGATGAACGCCGCACTGGCGCGCGACCGGTCCCTCTCCTGTCACGTGGCGCTGGACGGCTGGCGTCGGGGCCACGGGAACCGTCGCATCGTCAACGAACTCACACGAGCGACCTATATGACGTGGTTCCTTCAGTGCGCCGGTTATGGCGACGCGCCGGTCGAACTCTTCAAGGTCGCCGAGTGCGTTGTGGAACTCACGCTGATGAAGGCACATGAAAGCAGTGAGCAGGACGGCTGGTCGCTCGACGAGGAGTCGGTTTCTACGTTCACAGCGATTCTCGCCCTCCACGACGCCCAACTGCGGACCGCCCCGCTGCATCAGTACGAAAGCGCCGAGCGGCGCCTTCTCGCTTTCCTGAAAGGATCGGAACGCTCCCCTATCCCTGAACCCATCGATTGACGGAGGAAAAGGCCATGTGTACCAGTTACGAAGCGCCTGGCAAGACCGAATTCGAAACGTTCAGGCTGTTTCCTGAACCGTCATTCGACTATCGCAGCGATATATACAAGGATTACGCTGCTCCGATTCTCCGACGCGTCGCCGGTCAGCTATCGACCGACGCTGCGAGTTTTGGCATGATTCCCCGCGAGCGGATTCCGCCTGGCGTCAAGGTCTTCGACACGATGAACGCGCGCAGCGAAACAGTGGGTCAGAAGCGGAGCTTTAGTGGCGCCTGGAACCGGCTTCAACTCGCACTGGTACCTTGTCGCCGGTTCTACGAGCCTTCGTACGAGACTGGCAAACCTGTACGCTGGCGCATTAAGCCTGGCCGACGAAGGCGCCTGCGCTATCGCCGGCCTGTGGCGCACATGGGATAACGCGGACGGCTCACAGACGCTCTCGATGACGATGCTTACCTTGAATGCCGACGAGCATCCGTTGATGAAGCGGTTCCACAAGCCTGGCGCGGAGAAGCGCGGCGTTGTAGTGCTTCCCAAATCCGAACACCTCGACTGGCTTTCGTGTACCAGCACTGACGAGGCAAGAACTTTTCTGCGATTGCTACCAGCCGCTGCGTTGCAGGCGGAGCCGCACCCGCTCCCGCCGCGGAAGCGCGCGGCAGGCGCGGCAGGAGACGGCGAACAACCATCCCTTATCTGAGTGGGCACTTCGGGTTCCACGCTTGCTCCGTGCAAAAGGTCGAAAGAAAAGTTCTGCGGCCGCTTTGGCGGCACAGCCCCCTCAACGCGGTGATTGTCCGCTGCTACCAGTCGGCGAACTCTAGCGTTGCCCCGAGACATCCGCCATCCGCTTTGCTGCCGCGGCCGCACCACGCTACTGAACGCGCCGAACGATAGATCCGTCGGCGGCCGTTCGCCCACCCAGCACGCGCTGGTTCACCAAGATCTTTTGCGTATGTTTGTCCTGATTTGCGACGAGCTTCTCAGCCCGATCTATCCGAATCGCCGACCGCAGGCAGGACCACGCGTACGGCAGGCAAATCGGTAGCGCTATCACTGAAGCGATAAGCACCTCGCCGGGCTGTTTGAAAAGCAGCCGCGAAAAGATGAATGGCACAAAGGCGACGAAAGAAAGAACGCCATATGCGCCGGTATACGTCCACTTGCGCAGCCGTCGTGGCCACGGCTTCCTGTAACGCGGTTTGAAATCGATCTGCAGATCCCCGTGCTGCGGGAAATGACCTAGGTAATATCTGCCTAAAATGTAGTCTTTCAGGGCGCCGGGAGCACCTTTGAGCGACAGCAAATATTCGATCTCGTCTGCGGTGAGACGCGTGGTGCCGGCTATTGCCTGATAACCTTTTTCCCTCAGGAACGGATGCATCGCGCTGTTTCGCGACGCTTCCTCAAGGAACTCGCGAGCGAACTTGTACTCGTCGCGCATCCTTCCTCGCTGACTGATTTGGAAGTCATATAGCAGCTTGCCTACCCCGCTAACGCCGATGAGCAGAGCGCCGATCTTGTACGCAATTTCGATGTCCATTTATCGCCTTTTTTCGTCTCTTCCCGCCTTATCGGCACTGCGTTGGAATACTTGAAATCGTGGGACGCAGCGCTGAGAGGAGCGTTCAAAAAAAATCCCCGAGGCGTTAGCCCCGGGGACGTTGGAAAGGTTACTGCCGCACAGCAATCAGGCTGCGACGGCAAACAGGTCAAACTGCGGCGATACCGGTTTCAGCATCGCCATGTGTGCCGCGTCACTGATGCTGTTAGCGATCAGGTGAAGATCCAACTCATCAGGTGTCAGATTCAAACGCTGCGCGAGCCTGTTGAAGTACTGCCCGCGCTTTGCCATCTCCTGATATCGCTGGGCCATGCCGACGGGCAGTCTCACCATCCCCTCGTTCAGCCAGAAACGCGCTGACTCCAGTGCATCGTGATGCTGCGTTCTCAGCATGAACGCGGTGTCGTACGTGCAGGTCACAAACTCGCAAGCGGCTTCCGCATCAACGTCGAACTGCGAGGCTTCCTGGAAGTACACCGTTTGCTCGCCTGCTGACGTACGCGCGTACCAGCCGGCACGCTCGGGATGCCGATAGCGATTCCACTGCTCCGCGTTGAAATCACGGAGACCCACAGTAGGCGCCTCGCGGTCATACTGATCCACCGGATACCAGCCATGCAGCACGATGTCCGCCTTTGGCCTGGGCTCAACATCAGGAACCGCATATCTGCGACCAAGCACGTTCACGTCATGCCACACAGCGAGCGCGGGAAACGCATGGGGCGCGTAGTGGTGCATAGACAGAAAGAAATCGATCGCCACAAGCTGCCGCGGCGTGACGAATTCGAACTGCGGATCGCACAGCATCCGGTTGTGTTCGGTGTCGGCAATAAGCCCCGACGCCAACTCGCCCGAATGTCGCTCTGCGCGGTCCCGCTCGTCAGCATCGATCGACAGCAGCATACGCAGCACTCAACCGCTCCCAGTACCCATAGGTATCCGCCTGAATCCGCGTGTACCCCACATCACTTAACGTCCTGCCTACGAGTTCACGGCGGGACAGGTCCCACTGGATCGCGAGCAGGTAGTTACGGAATTCATTCAGCGGCTTCAGGTGCGCATGCTCCGTCTCCTGGACCATGAACTCCATAGACTTGTCGCGAGCGCCTGTAACGCCGCAGAAAGCGCATCCGAACCTCGAACCGCACGCTGCACGCGCGCCGCTCTCGCCTGCTATGACACCGCAGACACCGCCATTGCCGGCGCGATAGATATCCGAAAGCCTTGCGATGGTCGCCGGCGCGAGCGGGCTCTGGAATCCGAGCGAAGAATCCCCCATACAGCCGAGCATCGTCCAGACATCGTCAGAGGTCCAATCTCTCCGGAAAAGTTAAAGGCAAATGGACACTGAATAATCCTGTAAATTCAGTGGCTTGCAGAAAACCAACCTGTCCATCCCCGCAAAACGAAAAACGGACAAGACCACAGAATGTGCTTGCACTGGATGGACCGCCAGCATACACGCACGCATCGACGTTCTAGGATCGCGTTCGGAGAGACCGCGCTACCGGGTCAATCCGGCTTATCACGTCGAGACCTTGCTTTCGTACGCCGACCGGCTGTACCCGGACCCGTTGCTGCCAGTCGACCAGTCGGAGTTGAAAAGGCAGGTATCTGAGTGGAACGGTCATTCCGTGCCGTCACTCGAGGACAAGTCATCTATTTGTTCGACGCCCGCCCAAGTCCGCGGGCTCGCAAGCGCGTGACTGCGCATGCGGGCAGGCGTTGAATAAACCTGAAGGAGGAAACCGCGGAGTGCTCCGGCACGGTTGAAGTCGCGAAAGCTAGGCGGTCTGGGTCCAGGGTGCGAACTTGCGCATGCGCATGTCGTCAATCATGCGCCGGCGCAGCGGGCTGACGCCCGGATCGGAGGAGATCATGATGGGGCTCCTGCTGGAGAGCGAGGCGGATTGCCTCATTCGCCAGGCGCTGCGGATTTGGTGTTCCGCCAGTACGTGGTGTTCCGACCACGCAGGAAGCAAGCGGCTGAGAAAAAGAACTATACAGTGGGCGCAAAGGGCAGATGGCCGGCGCGAAATCGCAAGTGCTTCTTGCCGTACGAGTACGACCATCGCAGTCTTGCAGAGGATCTCGACCAGATCCAAATCCCGCAGGACATCGAGGTCATGCTCGGCGAGAAGGCCAGCACGGTTGCCCGGCTCATCAAGGGCGAAGGCCGAC
This sequence comes from Paraburkholderia sp. RL18-085-BIA-A, assembly GCF_046027075.1. Taxonomy (NCBI): domain Bacteria; kingdom Pseudomonadati; phylum Pseudomonadota; class Betaproteobacteria; order Burkholderiales; family Burkholderiaceae; genus Paraburkholderia; species Paraburkholderia sp. RL18-085-BIA-A. Next base: position 5,732 of record NZ_JARESU010000245.1, read on the forward strand.
GGCCCGATCGTTGATGCGTTCCGGTGCATTCAGGAAACAGCGGGCGACGCTGCCGCGTACGAGTACCTGCGCGCCGAAGCAGCGCACGGCGCAGCTGATGACTGCGGCGGGAAACCGATAACCGTGATAAAGCGATTTTGTCTTCTCCATCTTGCAATCTTAGGCGACCACCTCGCCAACGTGGCAGAGCCGCTGACGCATCTACCCCAATTGAGGCGATTGAGTTAGCCGGAGAAGCGGCGTGCTTTGAGGGCATATGCCGTCAGCGATCAAGAATCGCTTGACCGTTTAGATCTGGAAGACTGTCGCAAGCTGAGGTCCCTCAACCGCTACCTGACGCGGAGATACGGCATGTCTCCCAAGCATTCCCGCGGCGAGTAGGACTTCCCAAGGACTATCCCCCGCCTTGCGCTAGACGTCCCCCGACAAGGGGATTTTTTTATCGAACGTGCTATCGCAAGATACGTCCGGGCCGCGAGACGCCGCGTGTCCACTACTTCCAACCGAGAAACGATGATGCCCCAAGCTCAAGCCAGGCCCGGAAAGCTGCTGCTGTCCCCTTCCGATCACACGCTGATCCTCATCGACCACCAGTCGCAGATGGCCTTTGCCACGAAGTCGATCGACCCGGTCGTGCTGCGCAACAATGCCGCGCTGGTGGCGAAGGCGGCGAAGGAGTTCTCCGTTTCGACGATCCTGACAACCGTTGCCGCGGCGTCGTTCTCCGGTCCGATCTTCAACGAGATCCGTTCGGTGTTTCCCGACGAGGCGATCATCGACCGCACCTCGATGAACACCTGGGAAGACCCGCGCATCGCCGACCGCGTGAACGCCATCGGCAAGCCGCGCCTTGTGTTCGCGGGCCTGTGGACGAGCGTGTGCATCGTCGGTCCGGCGCTGTCTGCGCTCGACCAGGGTTTCGAAGTGTATGTGATCGCTGACGCGTGCGGCGACGTCACCGAAGAAGCGCACGAGCGCGCGATGCAGCGAATCATCCAGGCAGGCGCACACCCGATGACCTCGCTGCAATATCTGCTCGAGTTGCAACGCGACTGGGCGCGCGGCGAGACCTACAACCAGACCGTTGCCACCGCGATCGAGCATGGCGGCGGCTATGGGCTCGGCCTGGTCTACGCGAAGACGATGTTCGGCGGCAGCGAGGCCCACTGATCCCCGGACGCGCCACACCCGCCATCTGAACCGCGGTAGGCGGCCCGGCGTAACGCTCGGGCCGCCTCCGGTTCCCGACCCGAACCCGACGAAGCGAAGACAGCACACCCATGAAGCTCTATCTGCTCTCCCTCGGAGCCGGCGCCCTCGTCGGCGTCATCTATAGCCCATGTAATAGCCGTCCTTCGCCCTGCCAACCAGCATCAAAAAATCTCGTGACTTCGGTATCGCAGGTAGTTCTTTGGCGCCGCCCGCTGGTCTTCCGATCCCTTCGCGATGATCGACGAGACCGCTACCCGGCGGTACACAGTCGCGCCCAACATTCAATCTCTCTTCCAATGGCAATGACCCGAAAGGACACACGATGACCCTGCCCCGAATCAGCGGAACGAATGTTTCCGCGGACGCGACCCGCTCCGGCCGATTGTTTTTCCTCGAATTGAGCGGTGGCCGCATTCACTCGATCAATCCCGACGGATCCGACCTCAAGACGATCGTCA
>NZ_JARESU010000246.1:0-7389 GCF_046027075.1 Paraburkholderia sp. RL18-085-BIA-A
CAGCAAGCAGGACATCTTCAATTTGCGCGAAGTGAAAGCAGTTTAACGGTGTCACGCAGGCCCGGCTTCGTGCCGGCGCCTGCGGATACGGCGCCTCTCTCGGACGCCGTATCGAGATCTGTGTTTTTACTTGTTGGGGAGCGCGCCATCCATGCAAACAACCATCGACTTCGAGCAGCTCGTCAACGCAATCGGCGACGCGATCATCATCTCGGATGCGACGGGCAGCATCACCCTGTGGAACCCCGCGGCCGAGCGCATGTTCGGTTTCACGCAAAGCGAGGCGTTGGGAAAGTCACTGGATCTGATCATCCCCGAGCGTTTGCGCGGCCGTCATTGGGACGGCTATCACAAAACCATGGCAACGGGCGAAACGCGTTACGGCAACGACGTGCTGCGCGTTCCCGCCGTGCAAAAGGACGGCCGCTCGCTGTCGATCGCCTTTACGGTGGCGCTGCTGCATTCGCCGGAGCGTGAACTGACTGGCATCGTAGCGGTGATTCGCGATGAAACCAGCCGCTTCCAGGAAGATCGCGCGCTGCGCAAGCGCCTCGCGGAACTGGAAGCGTCAGCGGGCGCTTGAGTGGCCGCACAGGAGAATTCCGATGCATGTAGAAGTATTGGGTAAATACCGGCTTGAGTTGTCCGCGATGCAATGGATTCACAACGGCGGTTGGGCCGCCTACGTGGCGATTCGCACTGTCGAGGAAAATCATCCGGCGCAGCCTGACTTGCTGCCGTATCAGCAGGTTGTCGACGAATCCATTTTTGAAAGCGAAGCGGCGGCGATCGCCGGGGCGCGCCGTGCCGCGATGGCGCTGCTCGCGCCCGCCGTCCGAAAACGCCAAGCCTGAATTGCGTACGACGTCGAGGCAAACGCGCCCGACCGGCTTGTCCAGAACAACCACGATTAATTGAGGGAGACTCACGATGGGCAGAGCATTGGAGGATGTGAGAATCCTCGACTTCACGCATGTGCAGTCGGGCCCGACCTGCACGCAGTTGCTCGCATGGTTCGGCGCCGACGTCATCAAGGTCGAACGGGCGGGAGCGGGCGACATCACGCGCGAGCAACTGCGTGACATTCCCGATGCGGACAGCCTCTACTTCACGATGCTCAATCACAACAAGCGCTCGATCACGATCGACACGAAGCATCCCGAAGGCAAACTGGTTCTCGAGGAACTGATCCAGTCGTGCGACGTGCTGGTGGAGAATTTCGCCCCCGGCGCACTCCACCGGATGGGTTTTAGCTGGGAGCGCATCCAGGAGCTCAATCCGCGAATGACCGTCGCGTCGGTGAAGGGCTTTGGCCCCGGTCCCTACGAAGATTGCAAGGTGTACGAGAATGTTGCGCAATGCGTCGGCGGCGCGGCATCGACAACCGGTTTCGACGATGGTCCGCCTGTGGTGACCGGCGCGCAGATCGGCGATAGCGGCACGGGCCTTCATCTCGCGCTCGGCATCGTTACGGCGCTCTATCAACGCAAATCGACGGGCCGCGGCCAACATGTGCTGGCCGCGATGCAGGACGGCGTGCTCAATCTGTGCCGCGTGAAGTTGCGTGACCAGCAGCGGCTCGAGCGCACTGGCGTGATGAAAGAGTACCCGCAGCATCCGAATGGCACGTTCGGCGAAGCGGTGCCGCGCGCCGGCAACGCGTCCGGCGGCGGTCAGCCTGGCTGGATTCTCAAATGCAAGGGCTGGGAAACCGACCCGAACGCGTACATCTACTTCATTGCGCAGGCGCCGGTGTGGGCAAAAATCTGCAACGTGATAGGCCGTGAAGAGTGGACCACGGACCCGAACTATGCGACGCCCGCCGCACGCCTGCCGCATCTGAAAGACATTTTCGCCGAGGTCGAGCGCTGGACCATGACCAAGACGAAATTCGAGGCGATGGACATCCTCAACAAGTACGACATTCCGTGCGGCCCGATTCTCTCCATGAAAGAGATTGCGGAAGAGCCGTCGCTGCGCAAAACCGGCACGATCGTCGAAGTCGATCATCCGGTGCGCGGCAAGTATCTGACGGTCGGCAATCCTATCAAGTTGTCGGACAGTCCCACGGAAGTCACGCGCTCGCCGCTGCTCGGCGAACACACCGACGAGGTGATGGCCGAACTCGGCTACACCGCGGATCAGATCGCCCATTTGCACACCGTCGGCGCGATCTGAGCGCATTGGCAGAAATCGCCCCCGGCGTTTCGACACACGCATAACAAGACCTTGCGGCGCGACCTTTCCGGTCGCGTCTTCGCAACACAATATTGCAGGAGACAATCCGATGACATCGTGGATACGTTTTCGTCTCGCCGATGGACATACCCGCTTCGGGACATTAAGCGAAGAAAATGTCACTGAATACGCCGGCGAGATGTTCGGCGAATCGACATCGACTGGCAACGTGCACGACGTCGATGAACTGACGCTGCTGAGCCCGTGCGTGCCGACCAAGGTCGTCGCGCTGTGGAACAACTTTTACGCGCTCTCGGAGAAGCTCGGCAAGGCGCCGCCCACGCATCCGCTCTTTCTGATCAAGCCGCCGACCTCGGTGATCGGGCAACGCGAATCGATTCGGCGGCCGCCCGCGTATCGCGGCAAGATCGCCTACGAAGGCGAGCTCGCCATCGTGATCGGCAAGCGTTGCAGCAACGTATCGGTCGAAGCGGCGAGGGACTACATCTTCGGCTACACGTGCATCAACGATGTCACCGCCGCCGAACTCCTGAACGAAGACGTCAATTTCGCGCAATGGTGCCGCTCGAAGGGCTTTGACACGTTTAGCTGCATCGGCCCCGCGATCCGGCGCGATTTCGACTGGGGCGCCGCGCGCGTCGTGACGACGCTCGACGGCGTCGAGCGGCAGAACTATCCGCTCGCGGACATGATTTTCTCGCCGGCCGAACAGGTGAGCCTGATTTCGCAGGACATGACGCTCGAACCGGGCGACGTGATCGCGTGCGGCACGTCGATCGGCGTGGGCACGATCAAGGATGGCGCGACGGTCGACGTATCAATCGACGGCATCGGTGTCCTGTCGAACCCACTCGCCCTGGAGAGTTGACATGCCGATGACGATTGCCGTGCCGCGCGAAATCCGCGACGGCGAAAGGCGTGTGGCCGCGACACCCGAAACGGTCGGCCAGTTGCTTAAGCTCGGCTTCACGGTGAATGTCGAAACCGAAGCCGGCGTACGCGCGTCGTTCGATGATGATGCGTACCGCGCAGCCGGCGCGCGCATCGTGAGCGATACCGGTGCGTTGTGGGCCGATGCCGATATCGTGATCAAGGTGCGCGCACCGGAACATCACCCGGCGCTCGGCGTCAGCGAAACCTCGCTGCTCAAATCGGGCGCCACGCTGATCAGTTTCATCTGGCCCGCGCAGAACGAGGGGCTGCTGGAACAGCTCGCCGAGCGCGGCGCGAGCGTGATGGCGATGGACTGCGTGCCGCGCATTTCGCGTGCGCAAAAGCTCGACGCGCTCAGTTCGATGGCGAACATGGCCGGCTATCGCGCGGTGATCGAAGCGGCGCAGCACTTCGGGCGCGTCTTCACCGGGCAGATCACCGCGGCGGGCAAGATGCCGCCGGCGAAGGTGATGGTGATCGGCGCGGGCGTCGCGGGACTGGCGGCGATCGGCGCGGCGCGCGGGCTCGGCGCGATCGTGCGGGCGTTCGATACGCGGCCGGAAGTCGAGCAGCAGGTCGAAAGCATGGGCGCCGAATTCCTCAAGCTCGACGTCGAGGAAGAAGGCAGCGGCGCGGGCGGCTACGCAAAGCAGATGAGCGCGAAGTTCATCGAAGCTGAGATGGCGTTGTTCGCCGCGCAGGCGAAGGAAGTCGACATCATCATCACGACCGCGCTGATTCCAGGCAAGCCGGCGCCAAAGCTGATCACCGCGGCGATGCTGGCAAACATGCGGCCGGGCAGCGTGATCGTCGATATGGCGGCCGAGCAGGGCGGCAATTGCGAACTGACGCAGCCGGGTGTCGTGGCCGCCGTCAACGGCGTGACGATTATCGGCTACATCGACTTGCCGAGCCGGATGGCGACGCAATCGAGCCAGCTGTACGGCACCAATATCCGGCACCTGCTCACCGATCTGACGCCGCAGAAAGACGGCACCGCGCGTATCGACATGAATGACGACGTGATGCGCGGCGCAACGGTGGTGTACGAAGGGCAGATTAGTTGGCCCCCGCCTCCGCCAAAACAGGCGGCGATCGCGGTGCACAAGCCGGCGCCTGCAAAGGACGCTGCCGCCACTGCCTCCGATGCGAAGGAGCAGGCTCGCGGCTCGCGCTACACCTCGCTGATTCTGCTGGCGGCCGCCGCATTGGGGCTGCTCGCGTTGGGCGCGGTCGCGCCGGCCGCCTTCGTCGCGCACCTGACCGTGTTCGTGCTCGCGGTCTTCGTCGGCTATCAGGTAGTCTGGAACGTCACGCCCGCGTTGCACACGCCGCTCATGAGCGTGACCAATGCGATCAGCGGAATCATCGTGATCGGCGCGCTGCTGCAACTCGGCACGCCGAACGCGCTGGTCACGGTGCTCGGTGGCATTGCGTTACTGGTCGCCACGATCAACATCGCCGGCGGGTTCCTTGTGACCCAGCGGATGCTGAAGATGTTTCAGCGCAATTAAGGAGAAGTCAATGCTGAACGGAATCGGCAACATCGCCTATCTCGGCGCAAGCACGTTGTTCATTCTTAGTCTGCGCGGCTTGAGTCATCCGAGCAGCGCGCGGCGCGGCAATCTGTACGGCGTCGCCGGCATGCTGATCGCGGTCGTCGCGACCCTTCTGATCGCGCAAGGCGGGGGGTTCGAGGTCGTGCTCGCGGCAGCGGTGATCGGCGCGGCAATCGGCGCATTGCTGGCGCGGCGCGTCGAGATGACGCAAATGCCGCAACTGGTCGCGGTGCTGCACAGCTTCGTCGGGCTCGCCGCGGTGCTGATCGGCGTGACCAATTATCTGATGCCGGCCGGCGAACTCGGCGAAGCGGAACGTGCGATCCATCTGGTCGAAATCTACCTCGGCGTGTTTATCGGCACGGTCACATTAACCGGTTCGATCGTCGCGTTCCTCAAGCTGCAAGGCACGGTAAGCGGCAAGCCGCTCGTGATTCCAGGCCGGCATTTGCTGAACCTCGCGGTGCTCGTGTTGTGCATCGTGATCGGCTATCGCTTTCTGGCGGTGCCGGCGGGGGCCGACGGCGTTGTCGCACTGCTCGCGATGATCGTCCTGGGAGCCGCGCTCGGCGTGCATCTGGTGATGGCGATCGGCGGTGCGGATATGCCGGTCGTCGTATCGATGCTCAACAGCTATTCCGGCTGGGCGGCGGCCGCCACCGGTTTCATGCTGAGCAACGATCTGCTGATCACGACTGGCGCGCTGGTCGGCTCTAGCGGCGCGATTCTCAGCTACATCATGTGCCGCGCGATGAACCGCAGTTTCGTCTCGGTGATTCTTGGCGGCTTCGGCACGGCAAGCGGCACCAGCTCGGCGGATATCGCGGGCGAAGTCGTGCCGACCACCGTCGATGAAGTCTGCGCGATTCTGCGCGGCGCGTCCGAGGTGATCATCGTGCCGGGCTACGGAATGGCGGTCGCGCAGGCGCAAACGACGATCAGCGACATTACGCGCAAGCTCGAGGGACTCGGCGTGCGTGTGCGCTTCGGCATCCATCCGGTGGCGGGGCGCTTGCCGGGCCACATGAACGTGCTGCTTGCGGAAGCGAAAGTGCCGTACGACATCGTGCTCGAAATGGATGAGATCAACAAGGACTTCACCAATACGGACGTCGTACTCGTGATCGGCGCGAACGACATCGTCAACCCCGGCGCGCTCGAGGACCCGGGCAGCCCGATCGCGGGGATGCCGGTGCTCGAAGTGTGGAAGGCGCGCACGGTGGTCGTGTCAAAGCGCAGCATGGCGACCGGGTACGCGGGCGTGGACAACCCGCTCTTTTACAAGGACAACACGCGGATGCTGTTCGGCGACGCGAAGGGCAGCGTGGACGCGTTGCTCAGGCAACTAGAGGCCGCCTGAGGAGCAGGCTGAAAAGCAAGCCACACCGCCGCCCACGACGGAGACAAAACCATGCCGAAAACGAACCTTGCCTCTGCGGCGGTGCGCTGGTTGCTGAGCTTCGCGCCGCATCCGGTGACGGTCAAATGGCCGGAGCGTTTTCGGTCGTGTGTCGGCGCGTTGTTCGGCATCGCGTTCACTGGCGGTTCGATGCATTTTCTGGTCGGCGCGGATGCGGCGATGCCGCTTCTGGTCGCGCCGATGGGCGCATCGGCCGTGTTGCTGTTCGGCCCGCCCGCGAGCCCGCTCGCGCAGCCGTGGTCCATCATCGGCGGCAATCTGGTATCGGCCGTGGTCGGCGTCACGTGTGCGAGCTGGATTGCGAATCCGGTTGCGGCCGCGACGCTCGCCGTGTCGCTCGCGATCTGCGCGATGTTCGCGCTGCGCTGTGTGCATCCGCCCTCGGGGGCGGTCGCGTTGACGGCGGTGCTCGGCGGTCCCGCGATTCATGCAATGGGCTACCGTTTCGTCCTTGAGCCGATTGCGATTCAGTCGATTGCGCTGCTCTGCGCGGCGCTCGTGTTTCATGCGCTGACGGGGCATCGTTATCCGCACGTCGCCGCGCAGAATCCGCAACAAGGCGCGGCCCCGACGCCGGGTTTCACACGGGCCGATCTGGATGCGGTGCTAGCCAAACGCAGCGAATGGCTCGATATCGACGCGGACGATCTCGAAGCGCTGCTGCGCGAGACGCAAATGCAGGGGTACGCCCGCGCGTTGAACGAGTTGACCTGCGCCACGATCATGTCGCGGCCGACAGCCGCAAGCACGGAAGCCGCGAGCGCTGACCCGCGCGCGGCTAGCGTGAATACGCCGATTGCTGATCTCGTGCCGCGGTTCGCGAATCACGGGCATCACCATATTCCGGTGCTGGACGCCGACCGGCGGCTCGTTGGGATGGTGACGCCGAGCGATCTGATCACCGGCTTGCATCGTCACGTGCAACGCTCGCGCATTCGCGCTGCTTGACCACCGAGATCATCCGACGCAATCACGACTTGCTCCCGTCCTCATCGACGAAATCCGGTGCGCTCCGGCCGGCATCTCCCGCCAGCGCCTCCCAGTGACGATGTCCGCATTCCTTGATCAGCCAATTTTCGGATAGCCCCGTATAGGCCAATTGTGGCATCCCGGCGCGATAGCCCTGTGTCGTTTGCCGCATAGCCCGTCAGCGTTACCGGGTAACTGACTCTTGTCCAGATGCAGTCGGCTGTCTGGTCGACCCGGACATGCCGATCACCGACACTTCCGCGTCATGGAGACGACGTCGCGGTCACGCTCGTGACGCGTCCTTCGGGT
>NZ_JARESU010000247.1:0-7365 GCF_046027075.1 Paraburkholderia sp. RL18-085-BIA-A
GCACTGGCGCATTGAGCCTAGCCGGGCGTAGGAATGCTTGCATATTATGCCTTGGTATAAGGCGGCAGGGTCGTGGGTAAAACGGAATGTCTAAACGCTTGAGCGCGTGCATGCGCAGAGAGACAGATCAGTCAGACATCTGGCTGGCGCAATCGACCATCGCGCTCGACCATCGAGCGAGAAGGAAAATCGACAAACCGCGTCCGATCATCTGGATCGTGATTAGAGTCTATAGAACCTCGCCGACGCGTCATGGTCATGCGTGCGATCCCTGAATCCCCGTCGTGCGATTGCGCATATGTCGTGCTGCTTTTGAAGTACAGGTTCCGGTACACGGGCAACATTTGCGCACTGTTCAGTTGTTCATGCCATGTCCGCGATGCTGAACCTTCGCTAAATCGCGAATCGGGCAGGTACTCCACATGCAAGATGCCTGTAAACCATTTTTTCATTGTTGAAAGGGAACATTCGATGACATCGAAATCTTCCGGATTAAGCGGTACCCACACACTATTTCAGGTCTCGACTTCGGGCGCACTCGTCGCGGGACTATTTTCTGGAGTGGTGTCATGCCGAGCACTGCTGCAGCATGGGGACTTCGGTCTTGGAACCTTCGCCAATCTCGACGGTGAGTTGGTTGTGGTCGATGACCACGTCTATCAGGTCCGAGGCGACGGCACAGTATCGGAGGCCCCGGCGGATGCGGAGGCGCCGTTTGCCGTCGTGACTCGGTTCGACCCGGATGTCGACAGCCACGTGACGGATCTCGAGTCTTTTGCGATTCTCGAAGAGTATTGCGACAAAGCACGACTGTCGAGCAATATCTTCTATGCGTTCCGTCTGGATGGGATTTTCGAAACGGTGCGCACTCGCGCAGTCAGTCCGTCCCTGAACCATGGTCGCTTGATCGATGCGGCGAAGGCTCAGGTGGAGTTCTCATTCAATAACATTGCGGGCTCGCTCATCGGCTTCTGGTCACCGGGATTTTCGAGCGCGTTTAGCATCCCCGGCTACCACTTCCATTTCATATCGAACGATCGCCGGCACGGTGGCCATCTTCTCGCTTGCTCAGCCAAAGCACTTCGGCTTCGCTCGGAGCCTTTGACGGATTTCCATCTCGCGTTGCCCGAGAACGAAGCATTCCTGAAGGCGGACCTGAGCAAGAACTCGGCCGACGAACTCGCCTACGCTGAGAAAGCGCACTGAACTCAAGGAGATCCGGATGAGCAAGAAGTCAGAAACGCGCGCGCTCTGCGGCGCCGATCTAGTGGTAAAGACGCTGGAGGCACGTGGCGTGGATTACGTATTTGGCATCCCCGGAGCGAAGATCGATGCGGTCTTCAACGCGCTGGTCGATTCCTCTATCAAAACCGTCGTTTGCCGTCACGAGCAGAATGCCGCGTTCATCGCGGGAGGGATCGGTCGACTGACCGGCAAGGCCGGTGTGGCTATAGCAACCTCAGGACCCGGTGTCTCGAACCTCGTGACTGGTCTCGCGACCGCGACCTCGGAGGGTGATCCGGTTGTTGCGCTAGGTGGCGCGGTGGCCACCTCGGAGACACTCAAACAGATTCACCAAACCATGGATTCGGTGCTCCTGTGCAAGCCCGTCACCAAGTTCAGCGCGGCAGTGGGCGCGTCGGAGTCGGTCGCCGAGGTGGTGTCCAACGCATTCCGTGTGGCCGAGTCGGGCCGGCCCGGTGCGGCATTCGTGAGTTTGCCGAAGAACATCATGTCGGCGGCGACAACCGCCGATGTCTTGCCGCCACCCTCGTTCTCCGGACCTGGTCCGGCCGACAGGGAGGCGCTGAAGGAAGCGAGCCGCCTCGTCAGCGCGGCGGCCACACCAGTCGTCCTGCTCGGCCTGCTAGCAAGCAAGCCTGCCAATGCAGCCGCGCTGCGCGAGTTTATTTCCCGCAACAACTTGCCGGTAGTGGGAACTTTCCAGGCGGCGGGTGCCGTCGCCGCGCATCTGCTTGACAGCTTCGGCGGCCGGGTCGGACAACTGTCGAATCAGCCCGCTGACCGACTCCTCGATGCTGCAGATCTCGTCATCACGATTGGCTACGATCCAGTCGAATACGATCCTTCGATCTGGAACAATGGCCGCGACCGACCAATCATTCACATTGATGTGCTCGCCGCGGATCTCGACAACTGCTACTGCCCGACTGTCGAACTGACCGGTGATATCGCGCAGACCTTGCCTGAACTCACAGCTCTGATCGAACGCGTGGAGCCATCGCCCGTTTCGGCACGCATTCTTCATGACATTGTCGAGCAGCGCAAACTGGTCTCCGCGAGCGCGGGGCGGCTGGCCGGTGTACCGGTGCATCCATTGCGCATCGTCGTCGAGCTGCAAAAAATCCTGACCGACGATGTCACCATGTGTCTTGACATGGGCTCATTCCATCTCTGGCTCGCCCGGCATCTCTATAGCTTCAGGGCAAGACAGGTACTCATATCGAATGGCCAGCAGACCTTGGGTGTAGCACTTCCATGGGCCATCGCAGCCACCCTTGTACGGCCGCATGAAAAGGTCATATCGATCTCGGGCGACGGCGGCTTCCTCTTCTCCGCAATGGAACTCGAGACAGCCGTACGTCTCAAGTCCAACCTCGTGCACATGGTCTGGATAGACGGGACGTACGACATGGTGGGCGTGCAGGAAGAAGCGAAGTACGGTCGCAAGGCGGGGGTAGAGCTGGGACCATACGATACCGTGAAATACGCCGAGGCATTTGGAGCCACAGGCCTGATGATACGGACAGCAGACGAGATCGCGCCTGTTCTCAAGAGGGCATTTGATACGCCGGGGCCGGTCATCGTGGGTATTCAGGTGGACTATAGCGACAACCACAAACTCTTCGAAATGGTTGACGAAAACAGCATCCATTGATGGTACAGGACGCTCCAAGCCGCCGCGCCGAGGATTCGTCTCGGTGGACTTTAGCGTTTTGGGAGCTTTGGAGAGTCGACGATTTGGCACGCCAGACGTTCGCCGACGCGATTTGCGGCGTCCCGGTATCGTCGATTCAAAAAACGGTTGTACGCATCGCCGCAGATTCGGTGTTCGCGATATTTCGATATCGCTGGCATGACATAGCGGTGTCCGACGCTCGCGACACTGTGGATCTTGACTATTCCGGCAGGACGCTCCTACACACAGCTCGCATGAATCGGTTGTGCGCCACCGTCGCCCGGATGTCGTCTTCCGGCCGCTGCAAGGAGTCGGCGCATTCCGGACACCACGCTGACAGCGAGTATCCGCAGTGACGATCTCGCGGCACATTTGCATGCGTTCCTCAAAACGCTCGCGCCGCACGAAAGAATGCCCAGTGCACCGGCGCCCCGACTCTATAAGAAAAAAGACATAGAAGCATAACAAGCTGGTCTTGGATCGTCCCCGGACGGATTCGTAACATGACTCGACGTAGCTCCCGTTGCGAACTGACATCGAGACGGGCACGTGCGGGCAGGTAGTCAATCTTTGCTGGAGAATTGCAATGTCAATGACCGTAGCGGAGCAGTTTGTCGAAGTACTGGTAGCAGCAGGCGTCAAGCGGGTGTACGGCATCGTCGGCGATAGCCTCAACGGCTTGACCGATGCGATCCGCCGTCACGGCGGAATCGAGTGGATTCATGTGCGGCACGAAGAAGTCGCCGCGTTCGCCGCGGGTGCCGAAGCACACCTGACGGGTTCGCTCACTGTCTGTGCCGGCAGCTGCGGGCCGGGCAATCTTCATCTGATCAATGGCCTGTTCGACTGTCATCGCTCCGGCGTACCGGTCCTGGCGATCGCTGCGCATATCCCGTCGCGGGAAATCGGCAGCGGCTACTTCCAGGAAACCCATCCGGAGTCGTTGTTCAAGGAGTGCAGCCACTACTGCGAACTGATCTCGAGCGCCAACCAGATGCCGCGTACGCTGGAAATCGCAATCCGCGAGGCGACCGGCAAGCGTGGCGTGTCAGTGGTCGTGATCCCTGGCGACGTCGCGTTGCAGCAGGCGGTCGATGCACCACCTCTCTCGCCAGCGGGCCTGTTGCCGCCGCAGGCGGTCGTCACGCCGGCCGAAGCCGATCTCGACCGTCTGGCCGCGATCCTCAACCGGCAGGGCCGCGTGACCCTGTTGTGCGGTTCGGGTTGCGCGGGCGCGCATGACGAGGTAGTGGCGCTGGCCGGGCAACTGAAAGCGCCGATCGTGCATGCGTTGCGCGGCAAGGAGCACATCGAATGGGACAACCCGTACGACGTGGGCATGACCGGCCTGATCGGTTTCTCGTCGGGCTACTACGCGATGCTCGATTGCGATCTGCTGCTGATGCTGGGAACGGACTTTCCATATAGCCAGTTCTATCCCCGCAAAACGGGCACGCGTATTGTCCAGATCGACATTCGCCCCGGTCATCTCGGGCGCCGCGCTTCGCTCGATCTGGGCATCGTCGGCGACGTGAAGGCGACGCTCCAAGCGCTGATGCCGAAACTGCAGGAGAAAACCGACGCCACGCATCTCACCCAGGCACAGCAGCATTATCACAAGGCGCGCAAGGATCTCGATGCGCTGGCGCAGGCCGGTGCCAGGAAGTCGCTGATCCATCCGCAGCAGGTCGCCAAAGCAATCAGCGACCATGCAACGGAAGACGCCGTCTTTACGTGCGACGTTGGCCTGCCGACGGTGTGGGGCGCGCGCTACCTCGCGATGAACGGCAAGCGCCGGCTGATGGGATCGTTCTGGCACGGCTCGATGGCGAACGCCATGGCGCAGGCGATCGGAGCACAGGCGGCTTTTCCCGGCCGCCAGGTCATCTCCATGTCGGGCGACGGCGGTTTCGCGATGCTGATGGGCGATTTCCTGAGCCTGGCTCAACTGGGTCTGCCGGTGAAGGTGGTGGTCTTCAACAACGGTGCGTTGGGCTTCATTGAACTCGAACAGAAGTCCACGTCGTTCGTGCCGATCGGCACCGAACTGAACAATCCGAACTTCGCTGCCATGGCCGAAGCCGTCGGAATCCGCGGTATCCGCCTTGAAAAGCCCGACGATGTCGAGCCCGGCATTGCCGCGGCGTTCGCCCACAACGGTCCGGTGCTGATCGACGCAGTGGTCAACCGGATGGAGCTGGCGATGCCGCCCGCGGTCAACCTCGAAATGGCCAAGGGGTTCTCGCTCTATATGGTCAAGGCGATCCTGAACGGGCAGGCGGACCAGGTGATCGATCTCGCCCAGACCAACCTGTGGCGCTAGGGAGGCGTGATGGACATCACCGCACTCATGCTGTCGCGCCTGCAGTTCGCCTTCACCGTATCGTTCCATATCATCTTCCCGTCTTTCACGATCGGGCTGGCGGCATGGCTGACGGTACTCGAAGCTGTGCACCTGATCACCGGGCGGCCCGCATACCGCCGGGTATTCGACTTCTGGCTGAAGATCTTCGGGATCACATTCGGCATGGGCGTGGTCTCCGGGATCGTGCTGGCTTTCGAGTTCGGCACGAACTGGAGCGAACTCTCGCGCGTATCGGGACCGATCCAGGGACCGCTGTCGGCCTACGAAGCTTTCACGGCCTTCATGCTGGAGGCGTCGTTCTTTGGTGTGCTGCTGTTCGGCAAGAACAAGGTGAGGCCGGGCTTCTATCCGTTTTCCGCCGCGATGGTGGCGCTTGGCACGACGCTCTCGGCGTTCTGGATCATGGTGAACAACAGCTGGATGCAGTATCCCGTGGGTTACACGATCCAGAACGGCGTCTACGTGCCGGACGACTGGCTGAAGATCATCTTCAGTCCGGTCGTCTGGGTGCGGTTTCCCCATATGTTGCTGGCGGGCTTACGTCACTGGAGCATTTTGTGTGGCGGCGACCGGTGCGTGGTACACGCTGCGCAGGATGTGTCCCGCCGAAGCACGCATCATGTTGCGGATGGGCCTGTTTCTCGCGGCGATCCTTGTGCCGGTTCAACTGCTGTTCGGACATCTGGTCGGCGATTATGTGCACCGCTACCAGCCCATCAAGTTTGCAGCGATCGAGGCGCGCTGGCACGACGAACAACCCGCATCCGAAGTCCTGCTTGCGTGGCCTGATGCAGCGCACGAAAAGAACGATTACGCGATCTCAGTGCCGGTGCTCGGAAGCGTGATTGCATCGATTACGCTCGATTCGAAAGAGCTCGGTCTCACTGATTTTCCGCGCAGCGAGCGTCCGCCGATCGTCATTCCATTCTTTGCATTCCGGGTCATGGTGGGGTGCGGTCTCCTCATGCTGCTGGTCGCCTGGGGCGGGACCTTGCTGTCGCTCAAGGAGCGTTTGCTGCAGCGGCGTGCGCTGTTGTGGACGGTATTCCTGTGCTTTCCGCTGCCGTTCATCGCGACGCTCACGGGCTGGTTTACCGCGGAGGTCGGACGCCAGCCGTGGACTGTCTATGGACTGCTGCGCACGGCTGACGCGCTCACGCCGTTCCTGACAGCGCGCGCGGCCGCAGGTTCGCTGTTCGTCTTCTGTGCGACCTACGTCTTCATCTTTGCCTTTGGGACGTTCTACATTTACAGGCTGCTCAAAGGCGGACCTGCCGAGGATCTGCTGCACACGCCGCCTGTCGCCTTGCCGAACCGTCCGCTTTCGGTGGCGGCAGGTCTGCCGTCGACGGTCAAATAATCTCGGAGACCTGCAAATGATCCTCTACTGGTCGCTGATACTTGCCCTCAGCATGTTGCTGTCCGTGTTGCTCGACGGTTTCGACCTCGGTGTCGGCATGCTGTTCGGCCTGACCCGGGACGAAACGCGCCAGCGTCATATGCTGGCCGCTGTGTCGCCACTGTGGGACGGCAACGAGACCTGGCTGATCGTGACCGGCGTGGTGTTGTGGGGCGCATTTTCGCAGGCCTACGCGCTGCTGGTCTCCGCGTTCTATGTGCCCGTGATCCTGATGCTCGCCGGCCTGATCTTTCGCGGCGTCGCCTTCGAGTTCCGTGGCAGGGCCCGCCGTACGCGGACGATCTGGAACGTGGGCTTCGTGGTGGGATCGGTCGTGGCCGCCTTCATGCAGGGCGCAATGGTCGGCGCGCTGGCCAGGGGCCTGCCGGTCGTCAAAGGCCGCTTCACCGGCGACGTCATGACGTGGTGCAGCAGTTTCTCGGCACTGTGCGGCGTGGCGTTATGCGCCGGCTACGCGCTGCTCGGCCCGAGCTGGGTCGTCAAGAAATCAACTGGTTGCTAGTTTCGCGGCTGTGCGGCTCGCAGGATGCCAGCGACGTTCGCGAGCCTGCGAAGCAGGATGAATCGTTGCGAAAAATGGCGGCTATCGGGTTGTCGACGATGACAATATAGTCAGTAATGCAAAGTGACGAGACGAGACAATTCATGGCGCGATGCGCC
>NZ_JARESU010000248.1:0-7280 GCF_046027075.1 Paraburkholderia sp. RL18-085-BIA-A
CCCTGGGGTAATCGTGGTCGGCGGCGGCACGGCGGGTTGGGCAGCCGTCGAAGCAGTCCGGGCGCTGGATCCGGACATCCCGATCACGCTGGTGAGCGCCTGCTCGGCGGACCGTTACCGCAAGCCGGAACTGTCGGTTTCGTTGAGCGAGAAACGCACACCGGAGCGGCTCGTATTCGAGACCGGGCCGGCCGCCGCAACACGCCTCGGCGTACGGCTGGTCGCCCATACCTACGCGATCGGGTTGTCGCCGGCGCTGCATCAACTGCGCACGACGGCGGGCACGTTCCGTTACCGGCAACTGGTTCTCGCCCAGGGGGCGCGGCCCGTGGTGCCGTCCGGCTTGCCGCGCGAGCTGTGCTGGCGCGTCAACGATCTGTCGATGTGGAGCAGCATGCAGCGCCGGCTGATGGCGAGGCCGGCGCGCGTAGCGGTGATCGGCGCGGGGCTGATCGGCTGCGAGCTGGCGGAGGACCTGGCACGGGCGGGACATACGGTCACCGTGCTGGATGTGAGCGACAGGCCCCTCGCGGCGTTGTTGCCGGCGCCGGCCTCGCGCCGCCTGCTCGCCAGCTGGACGCAGCTCGGCATCCGCTTTCTGCCCGGCCGCAGCGTGAGCATCGAGGAGCGGCGTGGGATCGACGCGTGCGCCACACAGTGGACGAGTAATGCGAGTAATGCGAGGACGGCAAGCGGCAGTGTCCCCGAGGTCAGCGCCACGCGAAGCGAAAAGGTGATCACGACGCAGCACGGCGAGCGGATTGCCGCCGATCTCGTGCTGTGCGCGGCGGGGCTCGCCACCGAAGGGCGCCTCGCAAGAATGGCAGGACTCGAATTCGCGCGCGGCATCGTCGTGGACAGCCGCACGTTGCAGACCAGCGTGCCGGATATCTACGCGCTCGGCGACTGCATCAGCTTCGCCGGCGAGCCGTGCCGCTTCATCGAGCCGATTGCCGCGCAGGCCGAAGCGATCGCGCACGCGGTGACCGGCTGCGAACACTCAGGCTATCGCCACCAGTCGCCCGTGATCCGCGTGAAGACGCGTTCGACGCCGATCGTCGTGCGCGGACGGCCGTCGCGCGAACTGGACTGGCAGATCGTCGAAGAAGACGACGGACACCTCGCGATGGCGCAGTACCGTGACGGCGACATTGTTTCGTCGTTGACGGTTGGCAGCCGGCGGGTCGAGCTCGCGACCTGAACCCACCCTCACGCACCGGACACCACATGGGTAACCGCTATCAACCGTTCGACCCCGGCAGCACGCTGGGAGGCTGCTCATGCGGCCGCCATGCCGACCAGGCCGCGCACCGCGCCGCCACTACGGGCGCCGCGCACGACGCGCATGACGGAAGCAGCGCGGACACTGAAGCCGCGTGGTGCGACGCCGTCGAAGCAGCGGCCGTACGCGCACTCTTTCCGCGCAACGCGATGCGGCGTGCCTTTATCCGTGCGGTCGGCAAGAGCACGGCCATCGCCGCCGTGTACAGCGTGCTGCCGATCGCGTCGCTCCAGCAGGCTTTCGCAGCAACGAAAGCCACACAGCCCGAAAAGCGCGACCTCAACGTCGGCTTTCTGCCGATCACCTGCGCCACGCCGCTGATCGCCGCAGAACCGCTCGGCTTTTACAAAGAGGAAGGGCTGAACGTCACGCTGAACAAGGTGGGCGGCTGGGCGCTGGTGCGCGACCGGATGCTGAATCGCGAACTCGACGCATCGCACATGCTCGCGCCGATGCCGCTAGCGATTTCGCTTGGCGTCGGTTCGCAGCCCACGCCGACGCGCGTCGCGACGATCCAGAACGTGAACGGCCAGGCCATCGTGCTGGCGCTCAGACACAAGGACAACCGCGACCCGCGCAACTGGAAAGGTTTCCGCTTCGCGATTCCGTTCGACTATTCGATGCACAGCTTTCTGCTGCGCTATTACCTCGCGGAGCATGGCATCGATCCGGATCGCGATGTGCAACTGCGTGTGACACCGCCGGCGGAGATGATCGCGAACCTGCGTGCGGGCAACATCGACGGATTTCTGGGACCCGATCCGTTTAACCAGCGCGCGGTATTCGACGAGGTCGGTTTCATTCATATTCTGTCGAAGGACATCTGGGCGGGGCATCCTTGCTGCTCGTTCAGTGTGCCCGACGCGTTCGTGCGGCAGAACCCGAACGCGTTCGCCGCGCTGCTGCGTGCGAATCTGCGCGCGGCCGCCTATTCGAGCGACCCTGCGCATCGCGCCGGGTTGTCGAAAATGATTGCCGCGCCTGCCTATCTGAATCAGCCCGAGCTGGTGATCCGGCAGGTGCTGACCGGCACCTATGCGGACGGCATTGGTCACGTGCACCGCGTCGCGGACCGAATCGATTTCCAGCCGCTGCCGTGGTATTCGATGGCGACATGGATGATGACGCAGATGAAGCGTTGGGGCTATCTGAAGGGCGGTGTTGACTATCGTTCACTCGCGCAGCAGGTATTCCTGTTGACCGACGCGTGCAACGCGATGAAGCAGCTTGGTGAGACACCACCGGATATCGCGGACAACGGCGGCTACCGGCCGATCACGGTGATGGGTCGAACTTTCGATGCGAACCGACCCGACGCTTACCTCAATGGCTTTGCCATCAAACGTGCCTGAACGCAGGGGAAACTGAATGACTCCAATTCGACGATTCACGTTGAGAGGCAAGGCGGCGCTTTGCTCGCTTGTATTGCTCGCGCTGCTGCTGGTCATCTGGCAGGCCGCGACGCTGCCGAAGACGCCCGCCGCGACAGCTGCGGCGACGGCATCGAAAGCCACGAATGCCGAGGCCGCCGAGGCTGCGGAGTATGCAGTGCTGATGGGCAAGGCGCCCGATCCGGGTGCTGACGGCGCTGCGGCGGATTCGATAAAGGTCACCGGCTTCCCATCGCCCGCCGAGTTCGCGCACGAGGCCGCACGCCAGCTCGCACATCCGTTCCGCGACAACGGACCGAACGACAAGGGCGTCGGCATCCAGCTCGGCTATTCGCTCGTGCGGGTCGCGGCCGGTTACGCGATTGCGCTGCTGGTTGCGGTGCCGCTCGGTTTTGTGATCGGCATGTCACGGCTTGCGTTCCTCGCCTTCAATCCGTTCATCCAGGTGCTGAAGCCGATTTCGCCGCTCGCCTGGATGCCGATCGCGTTGTACACGATCAAGAGTTCGTCGGCCTCGGCGGTATTCGTGATCTTCATCTGCTCGGTGTGGCCCATGCTCGTCAATACCGCGTTCGGCGTCGCTGGGGTGCGGCGTGACTGGCTCAACGTGGCGCGCACGCTTGAAGTGCCGCCATTGCGCAGCGCGTTGTGGGTCGTGCTGCCCGCGGCGGCGCCCACCATCGTCACCGGCATGCGGATTTCGATGGGCATCGCGTGGCTCGTGATCGTCGCGGCCGAAATGCTGGTCGGCGGCACCGGCATCGGCTACTTCCTGTGGAACCAATGGAACAACCTGTCACTGGCGAACGTGTTGTTCTCGGTATTGCTCATCGGTCTGGTTGGCATGACACTCGACCTGCTGTTCGCCCAACTTCAGCGCAAGGTGACCTATGTCGACTAAGTCCAATGCCCAGACGTCCGGCGTGACGAGTTTCGTCAGCGTCGAAGGATTGACCAAGCGCTATCGCGACGACCTGCCGCCGGTGTTCGAAAACGTCAGCTTCAAGATAGAGCAGGGCGAATTCATTTGCGTAATCGGCCATTCCGGCTGTGGCAAAAGCACCATCCTGAACGTGCTGGCCGGTCTCGAGCAGCCCAGCGAGGGGCACGTGATCGTGCGCAATCGCGAAATTTCCGGACCTGGGCTCGATCGCGGCGTGGTGTTCCAGAACCATGCGCTGCTGCCGTGGATGACCGTGGAAGGCAACATCGCGTTCGCGGTGCGCTCGCGCTATCCGGACTGGACACGCGAGCAGATCGCCGGGCACGGCAAACGCTTCATCGAGATGGTCGGCCTGAAGGGCGCCGAAAAGAAGAAGCCGTCGGAGTTGTCTGGCGGAATGAAGCAGCGCGTCGGCATCGCGCGGGCGTTTGCGATCGAGCCGCGCATGCTGCTGCTCGACGAGCCGTTCGGCGCCCTCGACGCGTTGACGCGCGGTGTGATCCAGGATGAATTGCTGAAAATCTGCACCGCGACGCAGCAGACCGTATTCATGATCACGCACGACGTCGACGAAGCGATTCTGCTGTCGAACAAGATCATGCTGATGAGCAACGGGCCGCGCGCCCGGATCGCCGAGATCGTCGTCAACACGCTGCCGGCTAACCGTCAGCGCGAGACCATGCACCATGACCCGCAGTTTTACCGGATCCGCAATTATCTGGTCGACTTTCTGGTGCGGCGTTCGAAAGAACTGAGCGCCTCCCACAGCGACCGGGCCGATACCGGGCGCGTAGCCGCCGCCACAACGCGGCTCGTCTATCCCGGGCTCGATGACGGCGCAGCCGCGCCGGTCGCAATCGCGCGGCCTGCCGGACCCAATCTCAAGGCAATTGCCTGATTTCTTACCCAAGGAGCCACCCATGATTTCCAGCCGCAATGAAGTAACGCAGATGATCGTTTCCGCCAAGGTCGCGAAGGGCCTGAAGTGGAGTGAGGTTGCCGGCAAGATCGGCCAGAGCAAGGAGTGGACGACGGCCGCGTGCCTCGGCCAGATGACCTTCAGCAAGCAGCAGGCCGAGATTGCCGGCGAGATCTTCGGGCTGCCGGACGAGGCCGTCGCGTGGTTGCAGATCGTCCCGTACAAGGGTTCGCTCGAGACTGCGGTGCCGACCGATCCGTTGATCTACCGCTGGTACGAAATCGTCAGCGTGTACGGCACCACGATCAAGGAACTGATTCACGAAGAGTTCGGCGACGGCATCATGAGCGCGATCGATTTTTCGATGGATATCCAGCGTGAGGCCGATCCGAAAGGCGACCGCGTCAAGGTGCTGCTGTCTGGCAAGTTCCTGCCGTACAAATCGTACTAACCGCGTCCTTCCCTTGGCTTCATCGGGACAAGACTGCAGCGCGGCGTTACTTTGAGAAATCGACGGCCCGGAATGTTTGAGGAGATGACGTTGACTACCGCGAGCCCCATGCAGGTCGAAGGCTTCTTCGACCCCGGTACCTGGACGGTCAGTTACCTTTTGCTGGATGTCCGCACGGGCGACTGTGCACTGATCGACAGCGTCCTTGACTACGACCCGAAGTCCGGTCGTACCGGCACGACGACAGCCGACAGGCTCGTGTCTCGCGTCCATGAGCTTGGCGCGAACGTCCAGTGGCTTCTCGAAACCCACGTGCATGCCGACCATCTGTCCGCCGCGCCTTACCTCAAGGAAAGACTCGGCGGAAAGATTGCGATCGGCGAGCAGGTGACGCGCGTGCAAGACGTGTTCGGCAAGCTGTTCAACGCAGGTTCGCTATTCGCGCACGATGGCAGCCAGTTCGATCATCTGCTCTCCGACGGCGAAACATTCGCCGTCGGAGCGTTGCAGGCGCGCGCCATCCATACCCCGGGCCATACGCCGGCCTGCATGACCTATGTGGTCAGCGACGGCGCGCAGACCGCGGCCTTTGTCGGCGACACCCTGTTCATGCCCGACTATGGCACCGCGCGCTGCGACTTTCCCGGCGGCGACGCCCGTACGCTGTACCGGTCAATCAACAAGGTGTTGAGCCTGCCGGCGGACACGAAGCTCTACATGTGCCACGACTACCAGCCCGGCGGGCGCCCTTTGCAGTTTGTCAGCACGGTAGCCGAGGAACGCGAACACAACGTCCATGTACGCAACGGTATCGGTGAGGACGCCTTCGTTGCGATGCGTACCGCGCGCGATGCGACACTCAACATGCCGGTGCTGATGCTGCCGTCAGTGCAGGTCAACATGCGCGCGGGACATCTGCCCGATCCGGAAGATAACGGAGTGCTGTATCTCAAGATTCCCCTCAACGCAATCTGAACGGGCGGCCGTAGTTAATAGAAGCAACAGGAGCAGTCGATGGACATCACGAAACTGATGCCCGGGCTGGCGGTATCGCAACAGGTTGCCGCATCCGACCTGCAAACATTCAAGGCCGCTGGCTTTCGCGCCATCGTCTGCAATCAGGCCGGCTGGGCTAACGCGGCGGTGGCCAACAACCTGTCCGATTTCTCATGCTAACTTCACTTATCCTTGGCGCCATCGTTGGCGCGGTGCTCGGCCTGACCGGTGCGGGTGGCGGCATACTGGCCGTTCCGGCGCTGGTGGCCGGCATGGGCTGGCCGATGCAGCAGGCGACGCCGGTTGCGCTGGTCGCCGTGGCGGGCAGCGCTGCTATCGGCGCGCTTGAAGCATTCCGGCAGCGGCTCGTCCGTTACCGCGCCGCGCTATTCATGGCCGCAGCTGGTGTGCCACTGACCTTGCTCGGTGTGCGCCTCGCGCATGCGTTACCACAACGTGTGCTGTTGGCGCTGTTTGCCACCGTCATGCTGGTCGTGGCCGGAAGGCTGTTATCACAGGCTTTGCGGCGGGGGCGACCGGACCGCGTGGACTCACGGTTTTGCGTCGGCCGCATCAATCCCGACACCGGGCGGCTGATCTGGTCATGGACCACGGGGGCCGCACTTGCGGCAACCGGCGCGTTGACCGGGCTGATGACCGGGCTGCTCGGGGTGGGTGGCGGCTTTATCATCGTGCCAATGCTGCGCAAGCTGACCAACGTGTCGATGCACGGCATCGTCGCTACGTCGCTGATGGTGATAGCGCTGGTCGGCAGCGGCGGTGTTGTCGCGACGGTCCTGCACGGCGCGCCGTTGCCGCTCGACCCGACGCTGTGGTTCAGCCTGGCGACGGGCGCCGGCATGGTGACCGGGCGGCTGGTCTCGCACCGTCTCTCCGCGCGGCATGTACAGGTGGGTTTCGCGGGAGTGTTGATCTGCGTGGCGCTTGGGATGATGGCGAAGGCTGGACTAGGGGGGTGACTCTCGTTGGCCACACCTGAGGAACGGTCATATCTATCTCGGGGCTGCACCATCTCTGCTTCCGACCATTGTGCGACTTTAGTGAAACCGCAATCAATCATGTACAAAGTTAAAAGTTTCGTAGCTACCGTAGCGCTCGCTGCCGCTTCGTTGTCCGTCCATGCAGGCACGAACGATGCGCCCGACTTCTGGACCACACCGACCGTTCACGATGGTTCTGGTGCAAACAGCCGGTGATGCCGAGACGTCTCCAATACATAAGGATACCTTATTTATTGAATAGGACAGCATTCCAGACGGCGGGTGCAGTAGTATTCC
>NZ_JARESU010000249.1:0-7266 GCF_046027075.1 Paraburkholderia sp. RL18-085-BIA-A
TCGCGGCGTCAAGGGTTCGCTCCGCCAGGCTCCCGCCTGCCCTTGACCCCCAGCCCTCGTCCCTTCTGCGCACGGGGAGACCAACCCCCGGGGCAAGGTTGGTCAGCGTCGTCGATTAATTTATGAGTAGCCCTTAAAAACCTTGACAACTTTCCGCTCATAGAAAGCGACCCGCCGCCGGCCGTGGATAACTCCTGCACAGTAGTTCACGGCGCGTGCCTTGCTCCCTCAGGCAGTGCCTGTTGCTCAGCCTCCCCTACGGCTACCGTATGAAGGCCGGGGGGAGTCTTGCTAACAATTCACCAGCCACACACCACACATCGATGTAAAGCTGCAAAACAAACCCTTGACAATTTGATGCTCATAGAAGGCAATGGACAGTCGGCTCTTTGTCGAGGGAGGGATACGAATTCAAAACGCTGTGGTGGAATCTGAACATCATCTCCAGTTACCTCAAGAACAACGTGCGCACGTTGGTCAACTACGGCGCCCGGCATCGCAAGGGCCTGCCGATAAGCAGCAGCATCGCCGAGTCCGCGGTGAACCACGTTGTCAGCTACCGTATGGCCAAGAAACGACAAATGCGCTGGACTGACGAAGGGGCGCACTGCATGGTGCAGGTCAGGGTAACGGTTTTGAACGGGGAATTCTCGCCGCGTCGCATCTCGGCGCTCAAGATCGCCGACTCGGGTTGCGGAAAATGCATCGGGCCAACGTCGGCAGGCGGGTACTCGCCGACGGATAGCACACACCGCGCAATCATGTCGTGAGTCAGGGAGTCCTGATGAAATCGACCTCCCCAACTTTTGCACGCTCTCCATTTGCACCGCGGGCCTGCGCACGCTGCACATCCGCAACGCCGCGCCCGGCGGCCAGATCCTCAAGTTGCGTCTCGAGCGTCTCGATTTGCCGCTGCAGCTGTTCGGACTTGCGGCCGAACTGCATGCGCCTGAGCTTGTCGATCTGGGCAGGCTTTAGTAAAACTCCAGTCAAATGCATTGGGCCGGAACTACGGCTAATCAAACTTCGGAGGTGGTGTGGAGGAATGTCAGATTGCTTGATCTAAATACTTTACTATCTCAGACAACCTTAAATGCCGTTCGATAACGAGTCCCGATCGCACAATCAGACACCGACTGACAGCGGTTAGCGATATGACTTCGCCGTACGATTGACAATTATATTTTTGTGCGAGGGAGAAGTGATAGGTACGTTGACGCCGTCGAGCGCATTGTCGTCGCGACTTTATCTGAAAGTTTCGGCGACCGCGCTCTCTGTATCAATTCAGCCCATCGTGCATCGGGTGTTCAAACACTTCATAATTGTTCGGCAAAGCTTCTTGGCCTACCCACGTTCCCGAACGGAAACTGAGCGAGGTGATGGGAGCGGCTTCGCGCGTCAGCGAGGAGGCTTTAGTGCGGTGAGGTAAGCGGCGCGTTCGGCCGTGACCAATCGGCGACCTTCAACTTGGGGGCGGAGGATCTGTTCGAAGAATAGTCGTTCGTCCGCTGTGAACTGTTTCGCGAGAACATCGCCGAGCCGCGGAGCCCAGGGGTGAGGCGAGCTACCAAGCAGTACATCCCAGGAAGTGATTGTGGCGGGGCGTACATCTATGTGGAATTCCATATGAATATCCGCGAACCCCGCATCTAATGCGAAGCGCACCAGATCGCGTTCGCCGTAGTTTGCAATCGGACTTGCGGAAATCCTTTCCTCAGTATCGGGAAATTGAGCTGCTTTCCAGCGATGCAGCAGGCGAAAAAAGTTGTCCTCCGCTTTCTCGGGCAGACCTTCAACGAGTTGCCTCAGAGAGCTGACCTCGAACGCATCGTCGCGCATAATCGGTTCAGCGATCGATAGTCGGCCGCCGGGTCTGAGAATCCGGTGAAATTCCCGCATAGCGGCCATCTTGTCGGGGACGTAAGCGAGAACTGCTCGAGTCGTGACTGCATCGACAGCGTCACCCTCAATGCCATTGAGCAATTCTGCGGAGCATTGGATGAAGACGCATTGATCCCGGACGTTCCGCTGAACTGCGAGTGCTTCACTGTGCCGAAGCAGGGGCGCCGAGATATCTGTCAAAAGCACGCGCAATGATGGGCCTATGCGGTCGATAGCGCTCAAGCCGATCAGTCCATCGCCGGCACCGATGTCGGCGAGCGTCATGCCAGAATCAAGCCTGGCGCCGTCTAGAACGCGGTCCGCAATTTGTTTGAGTTCGGCATGGACGACCTGTTCTTGCCTGGGATCATCGGCGTACCGAATATGTAAAAGCCAATCGGACCACACATCGGATTGCGGCTGGAGGGCGTGACTATTCATGTTGAGGGACATTGTTGACTGGATAACGAGGTATGTCGAAGGACCGAAGACTCGAACCTCATCCCGGATCAGCCGACAGGTGGTTGGGCGTTACTGTCGGTGCATGAATGTAAGGAAGTTACCTTATGAGAGCCTGAAGAACATGTCATCAGTGCGGGAATTTTGCACAGTAATGTTTTGCGTCGGACTGTGGATAGACAAAGAGGCCTGCGCCATGAGAGGCTTCCCATTACGCCGACCCAGCATCGGGGAAAACCGCGCTGGGTGACATTGATTGTATCGCGGAGCCTCTACTGAAAGTGGGTTCGGAAGATGTCATTCCAACACGACGATGCTTTAAGTAAGGAGAGCTAGAACGTGAGTGATTGGGAAGCCGGCAGCATTGATGGTATTACCTACACGTACGGCTATTGCGACGAACTGAATCCGCTGCGCCTTAGTCTTCCGCTGCTACAGTCGGGGCTCGCCGCTCCGGCGATGCGTACCGCCTGCGAACTAGGATTCGGTCACGGCGTCAGCGTGAATAACGATGGATCTGGTCCGTTCTGCAGGAATCAGCTCGGTCGCGCTCGCGACCGATGCGCAATAGTCCTGGAGGCGAGCGTAATGAACATCAGTATGTCGAGCAAACCCCGTAGAGCACTGTGGCCTACCATGGCGTCACAGCCACGTGCCGGCAATGCAATGACCATCGCGATTCTCGCTGCGTTTGTGATCGAGGGGATGCTGATAGCGGCTGTGATGTCGGTGCATACGCCCGCTCCGAAGCCGGCACACGCGCCGCCGGTCATCAGGAAAGTGGTGAAGCAGCAATCGGATCTTCCGGTGCCGAAACCGGTGGCACGACCGGCTGCCCGAGTACAACGTCACGCTGCCACGCCGACAGCCGCACCGGCGCCGGTTGTTCCCACGCCCGTCGCGACACAGGAGGCGCCTTCTACGGCGCATGCTGCGCCAGCCGCGCCGGGTCCTTCAACCGCGGGATCCAGCAACACGAGCGCTGCCGCTGCGGCACCCGCCGACATTGCAATCGTGTGTCCGGTGCAGGCGAAGCCCGACATGCCGCCGCGGGCGTTAGCCGAGGGAATCTCCGGCGAAGTCACGGCGCGTGCGACGATCGAAGGCGGCAGGGTCGCCCGGGTCGATATCGTCAAGTCGACGCCTCCGGGAGTTTTTGACGGATCGGTACGACGTGCGATGGCTCAGTACCAATGCAAGGTCGACGGCGGCGGTCAGGTCGTGGTCGAGCAATCGTTTGATTTCACGCAGACCGATTAGATTGCTTGAGGGAATCTGCCTGAAGGCGAGTGCGCGACTCACCTGACACGCACCGGCGCAGTTGAACTGCGCCGGTGCGTAATGTCTGGTGACCCCGGCAAGCTGTTCGTGCTGAACGCGAGCGACGGCTCTGTGATCCAGTCTCAGTATGAGGTGCGCCAATGGCGCGGGTGGTACCGCCACATCACCCTGGCACTTCTGGCGCACGCAGTACTCGTCACCCTTCGGATCGGGGGTAAAAAAAACGGATCCGTCGCGATAAGGCGGAAGAGCGAATCATCGTTAGGATAGTGAGGATTACTTATGCTACCAGCGAGTAGAATTGCTCAGCGCGACTGTGCTCGGGGCAATTGTCTTTCATTTGACCCTTGGCGATCATATGCGCAAGCTCGATGCCGCTTAACAGGATGCGAGCGCAGCGAAAATTCTTGAAGCCCAGCATCGGACGCGTTTGCCTCTTGATAGCCCGATGGTCCTGTTCAACGATGTTATTCAAATACTTGTTCTGTCGAATCTCGATCGGGGTGTCCCGTTCGGCGTTCAGCGCGTCTAGCGCGGCAAGGTTCGCGCCGCTCTTATCGATGGTCACCGTCTCGGGTTCGCCGTTTTTGTCGATCGACTTTTCAAAGTAGCGCTGCGCCGCGACCTTGTCGCGATGGGCACGCAGCAGGAAATCGACGGGTGTTGCCCTGCTTGTCGACCGCACGATACAAATACTTCCGCTGCCCTCGGACCTTGATATACGTCTCGTCTATCCGCCAGCTACTATGCACGCGACGCTACTCATTCGGTTTGTACAACAGGACTTCACATCCGGGCGTCGTGTCCTTGAAGCGGATCGACATGCCGTGCATGCCGGCGACCGCCAGCACAAGGCTCAGACCGAGCCCGCTGCCGGGCGTGTGGCGGCTTGACTCGCCGCGATAAAAGCGCCGCAACACGGCCTGCTGTTCGACGGGCGCAATGCCCGGCCCGTCGTCCGAAACGGTGACGCCCGCGCCGGTCTTGTCGCGGAACACTGCGATCCGCACATGGCCGCGGTGCGGTGCGAACTTGATGGCGTTTTCCACCAGATTCGCCAGCGCCTCGAATAGCAGATTCGGATCGCCCTGGATCTCGAGCGGCCCCGATACCGTTCGCTGCAGCTCGAAGGCGATCTGCTTGTCTTCGGCAGTCGGATCATAGAACTCGAACACGTCATCAGCGACGGCGGCCAGATCGACTGTTGTGAATCCCGCGCGGCGCACGCCGCTTTCGATCTCCGAAATGCGCAGCAGCGCGTTGAAGGTGCGCAGCAGCCCGTTGGTCTCGACGATGGTTTCATCAATTGCCGCGCGATACTCCGCTTCGGTTTTGGCGCGGCGCTGCATACGTTCGAGCCCGCCGAGCATCCGGGTAAGCGGCGTGCGCAGATCGTGAGCAATCGCATCGCACACGCCCTTGACCTCGTTCATGAGCCGCTCGATTTCGTCGAGCATGCCGTTCACGACGCCGACGAGGCGATCCACGTCGTCGCGTTTCGAATGCACCGGCAAACGCCTGCTGAGATTGCCGGCGACGATTTCCTCGATCGAGGCGGTCACCGCGTCCAGCCGCCGCATGGCCGATATGCCGATCAGGCTCGCCCCGACCAGGCCGATCACGAGCGTGATCATGGCGGTGGAAAGCAGCGCGTGCAGCAGTTCTTCGTCGAAATGGTCGAGTTCACGGGTATTCTGGCATTGCAATGCGATGCGGCTATCCGGCACGCGCGCGGCGATGCATCGGCCGGGCGGGTGGCCGGGCAGGTTCGCGAGCCGCATGGAAAACGGTTGGTCGAAGACCGGGATAGCCGGCTGATCGCCCGCGTAGCCGCCGGCAAGATGTTTGCCGTTCGCTTCGAACAGGCCGAACGGGCGCTGGTGGCGCGGATCGAACTGGCGTTGATGTTCGAATCGCGCGACCAGTTCGTCGGGTTCTTCACGTTGCAACTGGGCGTGCTCGCGAATCAGCCAGTCGTCGATGCGCTCCTGTTCGAAGCCGGTGATCTCGCGGTACAGGTAGCCGAATAGCAGTATCGCGATCACGCCGAACAGCATCAGGAACAGCGTGGCGAGGCGAAAACCGGTGGTGCGGTGCAGGTCAGTCAGGCGCATGGAGCATGTATCCCGAACCGCGCACAGTATCGATCATCGGAGCCGTGCCTTCCGGGTCGAGCTTCTTTCTCAGACGGCTGATGTGCACGTCGATCACATTGGTCCGCTCGTCCAGCCGGTAGTCCCATACCGCCTCGAACAGCATGGTGCGGCTCACCACCTGGCCCGCATGCTGCATCAGGTATTCGAGCAGCCGGTATTCGCGTGGCAAGAGCGGCACCGGGCGGCCGGCGAAGCTCACTTCGCGCTTGAGCGGGTCAAGACGCAGCGGGCCGACCTGATACTCCTGCACGCCGGGCGCCGCTTCGCGCCGGCGCATCAGCGCGTCGAGCCGGGCGGTCAGTTCGATGAACTCGAACGGCTTGGTCAGATAATCGTCGCCGCCGGCGCGCAGACCGCGCACACGTTCGTCGACCGCGGAGAGCGCGCTCAGAATCAACACCGGCGTGAGCACGCCGGCGCTGCGCAACGCCGCCAGCATGCCGAGCCCTTCGAGTCCGCCCGGCAACATGCGATCGAGCACGATGGCGTCATAACTGTTGGCGACCGCGAGCATCAAACCGTCGCGGCCCGTGCGCGCCGTCTGCACCTTGCAGCCGTGATCGGTCAGCGCTTCGACGATCTCCGCGAGGGTTTGCTCGTCGTCTTCGACGACCAGTACGTTCGACATGCGTTTATCCAGAAGTGAGCGCGCGGCGAACCTAAGCGAGGCGGCCGCGTACACTACGCTCGTATCCACAATGTCCCGAAGTATGCCGTGCGAAGTTGCACAGGCATTTCGCGCCAACATTAAATAATTTTAATGTTGGCCTCATCAACCTGTTTAGCGTATGCGAATCCTGCTGGTCGAAGACGATATGCGCGCCAGCCAGTTTCTGGCGCGTGGCTTGAGCGAAAGCGGTCTCATTGTCGACACCGTCGCCGATGGTGCGACCGGGCTCGCCTACGCGCGCGAGGGCATTTACGACGTGATTGTGACCGACCGGCTCCTGCCTGCGCTCGGCGGCATCGCGCTCGTGCGGCAATTGCGCGCCGGCGGGGATACCACACCGGTGCTGATGCTGTCCGCGGTTGGCGGGCTGAACGAACGCGTGGAGGGCATCCGCGCCGGTTGCGACGATTACCTCGTGAAGCCGTATGCCTTCGTCGAAGTGCTGGCGAGAATCGAGGCGCTCGCGCGGCGCGCGGATCGCAGCCGAATGAGCGAGCGGCTCGAATGCGCGGATCTGGTGCTCCATACCCGGGCGCGAACCGCAACGCGTGGCGGCCGTGATCTGCGCCTGCAGCATCGCGAGTTTCTGTTGCTCGAATGCCTCGCGCGTCGCGAAGGCCAGGTCGTGACGCGCAGCATGCTGCTCGAGGCGGCATGGAATTACGATTTCGAACCGCGCGGCAATATCATCGATATGCACATGCATCGGCTGCGGGCGAAGGTGGACTGCGATTTTCCGGTGGCGCTGATTCATACCGTGGTGGGGGCGGGTTATGTGCTGAACCCGGCACCTTTAACAAAATGAACGAAGGGGCTGTT
>NZ_JARESU010000025.1:0-104329 GCF_046027075.1 Paraburkholderia sp. RL18-085-BIA-A
GCACTTTGCGCTAAAGCGACATCTGTTGCGCGCTTCGCTCTACCGCAAACAGCTCGCTGAGCGCTTTGCCGCAGGGCATCGTTTCACCGAGCTCGCCCAAAATCCGTCATCTGTCTGAGCAAACCCACGCCTTCTGCAGTATTGCGCCGTCGACGAGTCAACGTGACAACGCCCTTTCGACAGCGCCTGCTCGATTCAGATTGTCTTTGATTCTGACCAGCTGTTCGCGTGGCCTCTTGCAGGCCAGCCGACATTTCCGCGTAGTTCGCGTTTCCCGACATGATACCGTCGATCAATCTGCGCAACGCGGCGCCGCATCATTATGGGGATGGCGACTACCACGTGGCGTCTAGCGACGGACTCAAGTTTGTTCCCGATTGACGCCTTGAGTTCGGTTAAACATGGACTGACTGTTGACGCAGCGACAGCGGCTGTTTTCGGTACACACGTTACGTACGGGCAATCACTGTCCTTGCTGCTGGCGTCGCAGCCGATCCAGTTAGAACTTGTGCAGAATTCCGGCCGTCACGACCAACTGGTTCCCGTCGCTCGACGCGGCGGACACGCCGTTGATCGCGGCGCCGAGCGAAAGACCATCAGGATTCAAATGCTGGTAAGCCGCTTGCAGATAGACCTCAGTACGTTTGGTGAACGAATAGGCGGTTTGCATATTGAACTGATTCCACTTCGGATTGGCGCCGTTCATGGCGCCTTGCGTGAATGTGTATGAGCCGGATACGGTCCAACTCGGTGTGACTGCAAAAATGCCGTTGATTTCATAGTTATTGAAATGCGCGCCCCCACCGTTGAGCGCGAAACCGGTGCTGTTACCGACGTTGAGCGCTGCGATGCCGAACGCCTGATTGAGCGCCGTCTGCGAAAACACGAAATCCGTAGTCAGCGGCCCCAGCACGTACTGCAGGCCCGCCCCCCATGTCCGTGTACGCTCGGCCGCGAAAATATTGTCGCCATTCAGCACACCAGCCGTGTTCGTGAGCATCGCCGACGTCACATCTTCGTCTACCTGCAGATAGGCGGCGGCCACCGTGAAGCCGCTGTAGCTATACGACGCGCCGAAGCTGTATGCGCGGTTATTGGCAAACGCGCCAGCATCGTTAGAGAAGCCGTATAACCCGCCAAACTTGAAACCCGCGTAGTCGATGCTTTGATATTTGATCGAGTTACTGATGCGGAAAGAGTCGTTGAAGTTGTCGTTGTCGAATGGATGCGCAAACTCCGTACCACCGTATTGCGTGTTGCCGAGCGACATCGAACTGATGTAAGTGATCACGCTATCGTACTGGCGGCCTAGCGTCACAGCGCCGTACTGGTCGCTCGACAAACCGACGAAGGCCTGCCTTCCGAACTCGCGGCCGTTCTCTCCCAGCGCGCCGCTATTGATCAAGAAGCCGTTTTCTAGAGTAAAGACCGCGTGCAGTCCGTCACCGAGATCCTCCGATCCCCTGAATCCCCAGCGGTTGAAGTTGACCGCGCCACTGGTTTGCTGAACGTTCGCATGACCATTCTGGTTGCTCGTGTAAGTCACCCCAGCGTCGATCAAGCCGTACAGCTCGACGCTACTTTGCGCGCGCGCAGTGGTGACTAAGGCGACCGTCAAAAAAGCGGCCGCGACCATCATTCTCATTGTATTGCTCCTCAGGAAACGAACAGAAAAGAGCCGCATTTGCCTCAGAAAGAAGATTCGATTCTTAGTTGATCCCGCAACCACTCGATGGCGGGGTCCTGGTGACGGTAGCTGTGCCATTGCATCGCCTGACGCACGACAGGCATCGGCACGGGGGGCGCAAAGAAACGCAGCGGCATGCTCCGCGCGAACGTTTGCGCTAGTTTCCGGTGTGTGACGGCCACGCGTTGCGTGCCGACCAGGAAGTACGGAACCTCGCCGAAGCTTGACGCGATCACTTCAATATGCCGGTCATAACCTGCATTCCTGAAGAACTGTTCCTCAATGTAGGAGACCTCGCCGTTGCCGTAGCGGCACACGACATGTCCCATCGACAGGAATTGCTCGACCGTCAGTCCTTCGTCGACGCAATGGTTCTCCGACCAGCAGACACAGACGAATTCATCGTCAAACAAAGTTTCGTAAGGCTGATCGGCTGAAACCAGGTTGTCGGCGATCAGCAGCAGATCGATGTCGCCGCGCTCCAGCACTTGCAGCGGCGACTGCGTAAACGGCACGACCGTGAACGTCAGGCCCGATGCCGCCTGCTTGATGCGGCGCAGCGCCGGCGATACCAGCACGATCGACATGTAGTCGGACGCCATCAGGATGAAGTTGCGTGTGGAGACCGACTGGTCGAAATGCAACCGCATATCCAATGCGGCGTCCATCTGCAGCAGCACGGAACGGATCGGCCCGGCCAGGCCCTCCGCCACGCTGGTCAGGCGAAATTCCTGTCCGCAGCGCACCAGCAGTTGATCATCGTAGTGCGCCCTAAGCCGCGCGAGCGAACCGCTCATCGCCGGCTGACTCAAATGCAGCGCCTGCGCGGCGCGCGTCACACTGCGATGAGTCAACAGCGCATCGAGCGCCACGATCAGGTTGAGGTCGAGACCTTTGAAGTGCATGAGAAACCTATGCATTGTGTGGAAAAACCGGGCTGCTCATCGAATTCGAGCATGCGGGCGATGGTCGGCCTGTCTCTGATAGCGTGCGGATTATCCGGTCCGTATTGGCCATCCGTTCAGACGCGTGACCTCGAATGAGACGACCCTTCGGCCGTCGCCGGACAGACGCTATGCGTGGGTCAGCACGGCGCCGGGGGAAGCACGGGCGGCTGCGGCGTCTGTGCGCAGTGCGATACCCGATCCACTGCGTGAGGCGCAGGCGGTGCGTCGATGGACTCCTCGCGTTGATCGCCCTTGGGCGCACCCGTGCCGTCGTCCGGCAACAGGAACATGAAGGCCAGTCCGAAGAACAGACCGCAACCCGCAAGGAAGAGGAATGCTGGCAGCAACGCGTCGGTAGTCGCACGAGGCGTGACCACATGACTGGTTCCAGCGATCACTGCCAGACACCAGGGCCCGAGTATCTTGCCAAGACCGTTGCCCGCCTGGCCGACACCGATCGCACGGGCGGCGAGCCTGGTTGGGAAAATCTCGACAACGTACGGGCTGATGACGACCCAGACGCCGTCGAAGAACACCGCGCCGAGCGCGACGAAAACAATGAAGAGCGGATATCCTAACAACGTCTTCTGGGCCCACAGCGCGGCGCCGGCCAGCGCCAATGCAATGCAGAACCCCGACAGCGTGCACAGCTTGCGGCGGCTGATCCAGACAGGCAGCAGCGACAGCATTACGCGCCCGAGTAGCGCGGCAATCGAAACGACCACGAAGTACTGCGCGGCCGCCGACGCGGAGATATGCAGCATTAGCGAAACGACCGTGGGTCCCCACAAATAGACGCCGAAGTTGGTCGTGCTAAGCGCCGTCCAAGTGAGGAAAACAATCAGCGTGCGCCCCGGATAGGCGAGCAGTTCTGCCAGCTTGCCGGTAGGCGGCCGCATTTCGCGAGGGGCTAGTGACACCGGTAAGCCGCCGCCGTCGTTGCCGGTCAGCTTGCGGATAGCGGCGCGTGCCTGGTCGTGCCGGCCCTTGCTGACGAGCCAGAGCGGCGACTCGGGGACGAACACGACGACCAGCACCATAAGCACGATCGGCACGAAGCCAAAGGCGGCGACACCTCGCCAGCCAAGCGCATGAATCAGCGTGGCGGCTGACATCGATGCAATCAACGAACCGACCGACGCCGCGGTGAGTGGAAACCCCGTAAGCCTCGTCCGATATCGCAGCGGCGTGAGTTCAACCAGCATCACCGTCGTCGTAGTAGCGGAACCGGACAGTCCGACGCCGACAAAGAAGCGCAACACCGCGAACAGCGCCCATGCGCGGTCCGGCAGGAACGCGACGGCGCCGGCCCCGAGAGCGCATAGCGTCATACTGACGATCAACATTCGCTTGCGCCCGAAAGCGTCCGCAAGCGCGCCGCTGAAAAGCGAGCCGAAAATCGCGCCAGCGCCAGCGCTTAGCAAAATCAGCGACGATTGTCCGTAGGTCAAATGCCACGTCGGCCCCATTACAGCCAGCAGGAACCCGACCAGAAAGAAGTCGAAGAAATCGAGCACATAGCCTGCACAGAACAGGACGTAAGCCCGAATGTAGTTGGGAGTAGGCCGTGAGTCGGCATACATGCTCAACAGATCGCGATATTGCACTCTGCGTCTCCAAAATTTATTCTTGACCGATCCAGACATGCGGCCATGCGCCATCACAGGAGGACCGTTAGAAGCTCTCTAAAGCCGTCCGGAACCGCTCCACGCGGCGGGCCAGATCCATCCGCCAGCCCGCGCGCCGTTCGGACGGCACGCCCTTCCGTCAAGCCGGTTCGAAGCCGCTTCGTCTACGCGTTTCGACCTGCGACGCATCGGTCAGCATCGCCGCGAAGTGCGTTGCCGCCGGTGCTTTGTCGATAATCGCAAGGACGTATTCGCTCGCGAGATGAAACTTGCCGGGCAATGGGCCTACAGAAGTCGCATCGGCGTGCTGGCGGATTTCAGTCAACTGCGCGCAGGCAAGCGCGCGCTTGTCCGTGTCGCGAAGCGCTGCGACAGCGAGCGCACCGCCCGGAAAATCCACTACTTCGGCGCCCAGTCCATCGGCAAGGTCGAGGCGCTCGAGAACCTGCATCAGATGCCGCCCTACCGTCGAGTGACGGGTGTCGCCGGTGTAGATGACATCCAGTGAGCTGAAGGTCTTCCTCAAAGCATCGACCGTGGAGATATCGAATGCCTTTGCGTCGCCGACGCATGCAAGGCACGTCGCAGTAATGCCAAGCGAACCGCCGGGCGTCACGCGATCCGGAAACTCCCCGATAAGACGCTGTGCAAGCGCGGGGGTCAAAACCGCGAGATCGCAGCGCTGATCCGTCAGCAGCGCGTCGCGCACCCGTTCGAAAGTGGTGCCCACTGCCGCGAATTCCGACGACAGCTCGATTTGCCGGCTCGCGGAGAATCCGTTCGACAGCGTACCGATCAAACCGTAAGCGGCGCCCGCGCTCCGGATGTAAAGATGTTCCATCATTGCTCCAGTTCTATTGCAGATTGCTTGCATTTCAGGACGCGCATTACTGCGCGGCAACCGTATTACGCAACGTGCCGATGCCTTCGATTTCCACTTCGCAGCGATCGCCGTTGCGCATGAAGAGCGGCGGCGTGCGCGAAAAGCCGACACCGGCCGGTGTGCCGGAGATGATGATGTCGCCGGGAGATAGCGCGAAAGGTTCGGAGCAGATCGATATCAGTGTCGCCACATCGAAAATCATGTCGGCGGTTGTTGCGTTCTGCACGGTCTGGCCATTCAGGCGCGTTTGCAGCCGCAGGCCTTTCGCGCCTGGCGGCAGTTCGTCGGCGGTGATCACCTCGGGGCCGAAGCTGCCCGAACGATCAAAGTTCTTACCCATCATCCATTGCTGCGACTTGAACTGGTAGTCGCGCAGCGTTCCTTCATTGAAGATCGAGTAGCCGAATACGTGGTCGAGTGCGCGCTCGCGCGGAATGTAACGTCCTGGCTTGCCAATTACGACAACCAGTTCGCCTTCGTAGTCGAAATTGCTGGACACCTTCGGCAGTTGCATGGTCTCTTCATGCGCGACCCACGAAGACGGATAGCGATGAAACAGCACCGGATAGACCGGCGCCTTGGATTTGAACTCGGCAGCGTGATCGACGTAGTTCAAGCCCACCGCAATCGCTTTGGAAGGCTGCTGCAATGGCGCCAGAAATTTAACCCCCGCAAGCGGCTCGACGCGGCTTGCCTGATTGACGATGGTGCCCGCCCGCTCGATCGCAGCGCTGCCCGAAGCCAGTAGCGCTTCGAGCGTGTCAGGCAGACCCATTGCCGTCAGGTCGACATAGCCCTCGTCCACGCGAGCGCCGACGGCGGAGCGTCCTTCTTTTGCAAACGTGAAAAACTTCAAGTTGTTCTCTCCGGTTCAATAGTACGTCCCGGGGACGGGACGTCTCGATACGGTCGATACTCGTCGGCGTCAGTCGTCGAGTTTGAGGGTCGCCAATGCCGCCAGCGCGCACTTTTCGTCGTTGTCGCCTGTATCGCCGCTGATGCCGACCGCGCCGCGCACGTGCTGCTGCTCGTCTTGAATCAGCACGCCGCCGGGAACCGGAATCAGATTGCCTTCCGTCAATGCAGCGAGTGCTGTGAAGAACTGTGGCAGATGGGCCGCGCGCTCAGCCATTACGCGCGACGAAAAGCCGAGGCCCAGTGCGCCGCGCGCTTTACCAATTGCAATCTCGGCGCGCAGGTTGGACGAGTTGTCCTCGCGCATCACCGAAGTCACGTGACCGCCGCGATCGAGAACCGCTACTGTCAGCGGAGCGAGGTTGAGCTTGCGTGCTTCGGACAAAGCGGCGTCAATGATGCGCACGGCCTGCGCCAATGTAATGTCGGTCATATCTATGCTTTCGAAAAAGAGGTTAAGCGTTCTGGTGGCGATGGCCGGACGAATGAATCAGCACGTTGAACACCGCGGAGATGTCCTCGGCTTTCATGCCGTCCTCGAGAGCTTTGTGATACAAGAGCGAACTCGCATCGAAGAGCGGCGTCGCCGCACCGAGTGTTCGCGCAAAGTTGCCGATAATTTCGACATCTTTGGAGAACACATCCACGCGCATCGTCGGCTCCTTAAAGCGGTTTTCGATCATCAACGGGCCGCGGAAACCGAATACCGACGAGCCTGCGGGTCCGCCGTTGATCAGATCGTAGACCATTTGCAGATCGAGGCCGGCGGTCTTCGCGAGCGAAAGCGCTTCGGCCGCCGCTCCGGTGTGCACCGCGACCAGCAGGTTCGTGATGATCTTCAGCTTCATGCCGGTGCCGAATGCGCCGACGAATCTCACGTCGCTCGCAAATGCTTCGATGACCGTACGCACGCGTTCGAAGTCTGCGTCTTCGCCGCTCGCATAGACCACTAGTTCCTTGCGTTCGGCATGCAGACGCGTGCCGGTGACGGGCGCGTCGATTGCTTTCGCGCCGTGCCGCGCCAAGTGATCGCACATCTGCATCTTCAGAGCGATCGGAATGGTGCCGGTTTCGATGAAGATCTGATCCGGGCGGGCATGAGCGGCAGCGCTGTCAGCATCGAGCAGGACGCTGTGAAACGCGCTGATCGAACTCAATGCGACCACCACGATATCCGCGCGTTCCACGACTTCGGTGGGCGAAGCAGCCACCTGACCGCCAGCCTGCCGGAAGCTTTCGATTCGTTCCGCGGACACGTCGTAGCCCGTCACGGTAAACCCAGCTGCTAGCAGGTGTTGCGCATATAGCCCACCCATGATGCCGAGCCCAATCACGCCTATCGCGGGCAAAGACGTGCTAGCCGAAGAAACGGCCGACGGGGACGAAGCGGTGTTCTGCGTCATGTGAGGCTCCGCCTGTTCGAGAAATCCTGCGCGCCGGCGGCGGCATCGAAGGCCAGGGCCTTGCGACTGTTCATGTTCATGCTCATGTTCATGTTCATTTCCTTTCAAACTCCGGACGGGCGATCTCCGGTGTGTCGGCCGGCGTCTGTGTCAGGACATCGGCACGGCAGAGTTTATGTGCCGGATTGCGCCTCGGAAAATCGTTTGCATGAATTCGGACTATTGGTTTGACTGATGCCTTGCGCGATCACTGAAGTGGGACAGCAGATACCAGCGCACGCACAGGACGATGGGACCTCGCGATCGAAACGCAGACCGTCGAACAGCTTGTCGACGCTTTGCCACTTGCCCATGCCTAGCCACGCACTCGTTAAACCGCGATGCAGCAGAACCGTTCACGCAGCGTGCGTGGTGCAGCGCGCCGACTCCAGTGACGTAAGCCGCCAGCAACATGGGGAAACCGCACCCACACGACCGGGCTACTGCGCCTTCACACTCCCCCGGGCGAAAACTTCTCGGTCTTCTCTATTTCTTCCATAGCTCCATTCTCTCTAGAGGCAGAGTCTTCAGAAAACTCGGATCGGGGCATAACAGATACACGTGATGGTCGAACATGATCACGCTACCTATCATCGCCATTTGCTCAACGCGGAATGTTGGGCTACCGACGTGTCGGGATCGACAACAGCCTGGATACGATTGCGATGGACGGAATGAGTCGCGGGAATTCCCCGGAGTCATACCAGCGTAAGCGCCGTCGCCACCGGTTTTCTTCGAACAATGGGGGCTTTACAGCCACGACGCTCACAGTCGGCGCATTGCTTGCGCTGTCGTTTCTCATTTCCGTGCTCGGGCTCTTCATGTTCATCTGGGCACAGACTCGAGGTTTGATGCGGGCCGGCCCAGACGCGGCACAGGTAATATTCGAAACGGGTGAACTCGGCATGGTCGAAGAACCCGGGATTTCGGCGACGCAACGCGGCGCGCTGCAGAGGGCCGAAAGCAATGCCAATGCTTCGGCGACTCACGGCGACGCGCAACGGGCTACGCACACGCGGCCTGATCTGCAGGCCCGCGAAGCGCAGGACAGGTCGAGCCGTGCCGCCGCGTTCGCGTTTCTCACATCGTCGATCCTGTGGCTGGTGCTCGGCTCGCTCGCCGGCCTGGTCGCCTCGCAAAAGCTGACGTCGCCGGACTTTCTGGTGCAATCGGCCTGGCTGACGTTCGGCCGCATCAGAACCGCACACCTGAATATGGTGATCTATGGCTGGGCGTCGATGGCAGGACTCGGCATCTCGTTATGGATGCTGCCGCGGCTGCTGAAGACCCGTCTCGTCGGCGAGCGCTACGCCGTCGCGGGCGCCGGTCTATGGAATGCCGGCGTCGCGGCCGGTGTCGTGGCGATACTCGCGGGCTGGACGGACGGCCTGCAGTGGCTCGAGATTCCATGGCAGATCGGCATTCTTCTGGCGCTGGGGGGCGCACTGTCAGCCGTGCCGCTATTTTTGACGCTATCCCGACGCAATGTGGACCACCTGTACGTTTCGGTCTGGTACATCGCTGCGGCCCTGCTCTGGTTTCCGATCCTGTATGTCGTCGCGAAAGTGCCGTACGTGCATTTCGGCGTGGAGCAGGCCATCGTCAACTGGTGGTTTGCACACAACGTGCTGGGCTTGTGGCTTACGCCGTTCGGTCTTGCTTCGGCCTATTACTTCATCGCGAAGGTGCTCGGCCGTCCTATCTATTCGTACAACCTCTCGCTGGTCGGCTTCTGGGCGCTGGCGATGTTCTATAGCCAGGCCGGCATTCACCATCTGCTCGGCGGCCCCGTGCCAGCGTGGCTGCAAAGCGTCTCGGTCGTGCAGAGCGTGATGATGCTGATCCCCGTCCTCGCGGTCGGCGTCAATCAGCACATGACGGTGGTCGGGCGCTTCGCGACGCTGCGATATTCGCCCACGCTGCGCTTCGTCGTACTGGGCGCCGCGCTGTACACACTCGTTTCGCTGCAAGGCTCGCTCGAAGCCGTGCCGTTCTTCAATCGCCTCGTCCACTTCACACAGTACAAGGTCGCGCATGCGCACCTCGGCCTGTATGGCTTTTACTCGATGATCATGTTCGGGTCGATCTATTTCGTGATGCCACGCGTACTGGAGAGGGAGTGGCCGTATCCGAAGTTGATTGCCCTCCATTTCTGGCTGGCTGTGACCGGCTTCGCGATCTACTTCGTTTTTCTGAGCATCGGCGGTGTGCTGCAGGGCATCGCAATGCTTGATGCCACGCGGCCCTTCATGGATTCCGTCAACGTCCTCACGCCTTACCTGAAAGCGAGAACGTTCGGTGGCGTGCTGATGACCGCCGGGCACCTCGTATTCGCATGGCACTTCTTCGCGATGGTACTCGACCGCGGGACGATCCGCTCCGGTCAGGCGTTTATCGGCGGCGCGCCATCCGCAGGAGTCTGACCATGAACCGGGTTCTCACCATCGTCATCGGCGCGCTGATCATGCTGGCGGTCGCCACGCTCGTGCTGGTCGCATTGCCGTATCGCGAACTGCAGGACGAATCGCCGCCTGAACAGCTCAAGCCGTACACCATCGCACAACTGCGCGGCCGCGCCACCTACGTCAGCATGGGTTGCGTGTATTGCCACTCGCAACAGCCGCGAGCGGCGACCCTGGGTCCGGACGCATTGCGCGGCTGGGGCCGTCCGTCGGTATCGGCCGACTATGCGTACGACTACCCGCACCTGCTGGGCGTGTCGCGCACCGGGCCGGATCTGTTCAACATCGGCGCACGACAGCCCAGCGCCGACTGGCATCTCGCTCACCTGTACCAGCCACGCAGTGTGACGCCTGGAAGCGTGATGCCGTCGTACCCGTTCCTCTTCAAGGTGGTCGCGCATCCTGGACCGAACGACAAGGTCGTGACGCTGCCGCCGCAATTCGCGCCGGCCGGCGGCCAGGCCGTCGCCACGCAGGAGGCGCTCGATCTCGTCGCTTACCTGACCGCACTCAATCACACGTATCCCGTTCCCGCCACTGAGTCCGGAGTGACGAAATGAAACACGACACGCAGCACGACACGATCCACACGCGGGAGCATGCGGAACCCAGCGAACAGGCGAATCCGGTGCCCTGGCTTCTCGGGCTCGTCGGAGCATCGCTGGCAGTCTGGGGCGTCAGCTACTTCCTGCTCAACCCGGACCTTGCGCCGACCAGCGCCAAAGACGCGAGCCGCGACGCCGTGACGAGCGCCGCAGCACCCGCCGCGGCCGACGGCGCGCAGATTTTCGCGAGCCGCTGTGCGTCCTGCCATCAGGCGAACGGCGCTGGCCTGCCCGGCGTGTTTCCGCCACTGTCCGGCTCCGCATGGGTGAACGGCGACGCGAAGACCGTCGCGCGCATCCTGCTGCTGGGCATCAACGGCAAGATCGACGTTGCCGGCGCAACCTTCAACGGCACGATGCCCGCCTTTGGCGCGACTCTTTCCGACGCGGAAATCGCGGCGGTCGCTACGCACGTTCGCGCGAGCTTCGGCAACAAGTCGACTGCACTGACAGGCGACCTCGTGAAGGGCGAGCGAACCGCTCTGGGCACGCGGACGACGCCGTGGGCAGGCGGCGACGAACTCTCGAAGCAGCCGTAGAGCCGGGCGAAACGCAAGATGCAATCCAACCTTCCAGATAGTGCGCTGCTCGATGTGCGCGGCATGTGGTGCACCAGTTGCGCGAACGCATTGGAAAGTATGCTGCGGCGCCAGCCCGGTGTGCTCGCCGCCAGCGTAAGTTTCGCGTCCGAGTCGGCCTCGCTGCAGTGGGACCCGCTCGCGACGTCGCTCGACCACCTGCTGCAGCGCGTTGCAAAACTCGGATACGCGTGCATCCCCGAAGGCGCGGGGCACGACCGGCGCGCGCATTTCGCCAGAATCCGCCACGACCTGTTGGTCCGGCTCGTGGTTGCCGTGTTCTTTTCGATGTGGGTCATGCCGGCGCAATGGGCGCTGTACGTTGCGCCCGAGGGCAGTCTCTCGCCGGCCGCCCGATTTGGCCTGGCGCTGTTTGCAGGGCTCGCCACCGTGCCGGTGGTTGGCTACGGTGCGCTGCCGTTTTTCCGCGCGGCGTGGCGC
The DNA here is from genome assembly GCF_046027075.1 of Paraburkholderia sp. RL18-085-BIA-A. Taxonomy (NCBI): domain Bacteria; kingdom Pseudomonadati; phylum Pseudomonadota; class Betaproteobacteria; order Burkholderiales; family Burkholderiaceae; genus Paraburkholderia; species Paraburkholderia sp. RL18-085-BIA-A. The sequence continues at coordinate 11,589 of NZ_JARESU010000025.1, forward strand.
ACGCTGCGCGCTCGGGCGCCGGGCATGGACGTCCTCGTCGCGACCGGGGCCGCCGGGTCCTGCCTGCTTTCGGTATGGCAGTTGATACGGGGCGAGTCGACCGTCTATTTCGATTCCGCCGCGATGATCGTGGTCTTCCTGCTGGCCGGCAGGCTGCTCGAAACGACCGTGCGAAGCCAATCGGCCGACGCCGTACGCAGCCTGCTCGAATTACCGCCTGAAACCGCGCACGTGATCGATGCGTCCGGCGCCGAAACGCAAGTCCTTGCCAAGCGGGTGGAACGCGGCAGCGCGATCCGGGTGTGCCCTGGCGAGCGAGTTCCGCTCGACGGCGTCATCACGCAAGGCGTGTCGTCGCTGGATCGCTCGCTGCTGACCGGCGAAACGGCCTTCATCACCGTCGAACCCAGCGACCAGATCGAAGCCGGTGCGCTCAATGGAGACGGCGAACTGGTGGTGCTGGTCGAGCGCGCCCGGGGCGAGCGTCGCGTGGATCTGATCGCGAACAGCGTGCGGCAGATGCTCGCGCGCAAGACGGCGACCCAGGCAATCGCCGAGCGGTTCACCCGCTACCTCGTGCCAGCCATCTGCGGGCTCGCGACACTCACCTTGCTGGGGAACGCAGCCGAGGGTATGGCCATCGCCGCCGCGCTCGAACGCGCCGTGGCGGTGCTCGTCATTACCTGCCCGTGTGCGCTCGGTATGGCCGTTCCGCTCGCGCTTACCGCTGGGGCGGGGCGCGCGGCGCGCGCAGGCGTGCTGTTCCGGGATGTCGAGGCGATCGAGAAGGCCGGCCGCATCGACCTCTTCTGCTTCGACAAGACGGGAACACTGACCGAAGGCTCGCCGCGGCTCGTCCAGTCCCAATGTGCCGACAGCGTGAGCACAGTCGACCTGTTCGTCGACGCGGCGATCGCCGAGCGCGGCAGCGAGCATCCGCTCGCAAAGGCCATCGAATCATTGGTACCGCCGTCATGCCGTGCAACCGTCGACGGCGCGACGGGAACGTCCCGTGCGACGCCCGGCGCGGGAGTCGAATGGATTGGCGCGGACGGCTCTCGCATTCTCGCCGGCAACGCGTCTTTTCTCGCCGGGCTCGGCGTACCGGTTCCGGACATGGCAGCCATGCATACGACGGTGCATGTCGCGCGCGATGGGCGGTGGCGCGGCACGCTGCATTTCGCGGACGCGCCGCGTGCCGGTGCACGCCGCGCGCTGGCCACGTTGCGCACGACAGGCGCGGCGCTCGCGATGCTCACGGGCGACGAGCCGGCCGTCGGCTTGCACGTCGCCGAGGCTGTCGGCATTGACTCCGGTGCCGTGTACGCGGGCCAGTCGCCGGAAGAGAAGGCCCGTCGCATCGTCGCCGCGCAGGCAGCGGGAACGAAGGTCGCGTTCATCGGCGACGGTCTCAACGACGCGCCCGCGCTCGCGGCGGCCGATCTCGGCATTGCCGTAGGTAACGCGACGGCGTCGTCGGTGGCCGCTGCATCGATCGTACTGGTCGAGGGCGGCATCGAGAAACTCAATGCCGCGCTGACGATCGCCCGGCGCACTGCGCGCGTGATGCGCCAGAACCTCGTTGCCGCAGCCCTCTACAACTTGCTCGCCGTGCCGCTCGCGTTATCTGGAGTCGTGTCGCCGGCAATGGCAGCCGCGTTGATGATCGCCAGCTCACTTTCAGTGACGCTCAATTCCTCCCGCCTCGCTGCCGGCGCGATTGACCGGCACGGCGCTACTGCTGACATGTTCGATACGGACACCGCACATCACCGCGGCACACAGGATCCGGATCTGCAGCGCCCGCCTGCGCCGATGTTCAACACCTGACAGAAGGATGACCATGAAGAACGATGAACGCGACATCTTCCAGCAGCGTCGCAGGTTGCTCGGTGGCCTCGGTGCGCTGGGGCTTGCGGCGTTGACGAATCCCATAACGGGGAGGGCAGCACCAGGCAATAACATCATGCTGCCCTTCGAAAATGGTGAGCGCCCGCTTACGTCCGCGTTTCCGCAAAAGTCCAACGTCATTCTGCAGAGAACGCGGCCGCCGTTAATCGAGACGCCGTTCGAGGTGTTCGACCAGGGAGTCTTTACGCCAAACGACCGCTTCTATGTGCGGTGGCACCTTGCGGACATTCCGACGTCCGTGGATCCGGCCGCGTTCAGGCTGGACATCCGGGGTCACGTGAACAGGACTGTCAACCTGACGCTGAACGATCTTCTGAAAAAATTCCCGCGCTTCGAAATTGCCGCAGTCAATCAATGCTCGGGGAACTCCCGCGGCTTTTTTAGTCCCCGCGTGCCAGGCGGTCAATGGGCGAACGGCGCGATGGGCAACGCTCGATGGACAGGCGTGCGGCTGAAGGATTTGCTGACACACGCCGGTGTCGGCGCAAACGCGGTGCAGGTACGGTTGAACGGCCTCGATACCGGCGTGATTCCGCAGACGCCGAAATTCATGAAGTCGCTCGCGATCGACCACGCGCTCGACGGCGAAGTGATGGTCGCCTATGCGATGAACGGAGAGCCGCTGCCGCTGCTCAACGGCTATCCGTTGCGGCTTGTCGTGCCCGGCTGGTATGCAACCTATTGGGTCAAGATGCTGCACGACATCGAGGTGCTGGACAAGCCCGACGACAACTTCTGGACCGCCAAGGCCTACCTCATTCCCGATAATCACTTTGCCAACGTGCATCCCGGCGACAAGGACTTCAGGCAGGTGCCCATCAATACGATGCTGCCCCGGTCGTTCTTTACCAATCTGCGCGCTGCCGGCACGGTACAACGCGGTCAGCCGATGCTCGTACGCGGCATTGCGTTCGGCGGTCTCAACGCGCTCGCAAAGGTGAAGTTTTCGTCCGATGGCGGCCACAACTGGACCGACGCCATGATGGGCCGCGACTACGGCCGCTACAGCTTCAGGCAGTGGCAGACGACGGTCAATTTCCCGCAACCGGGCAGCCGCAAACTGATGGTCCGCGCGATTGACTCGACCGGACAGGCGCAGCCGGATACACCGAACTGGAACGGCGCGGGTTTCATGCGCAATGTCATTGAATCCGTCGATATCAACGTAGTCTGACACGAGGCGAAAACCATGAACTTGAAGCTGGTTCGTATCGCGGCGTTCTGGGTCGTCCCTGTCGCCCTCGGCGCCATTGCCGCGCTGACCGGCCGTCATTACCTGCCTGAATCGATCGCGGCACAGGCGCAGCGGCAGGCCGCCGTGGTGCCTCCTGTGCATTTCGGCCCGCTCGACGTTTCTTTGCCGGCAGGCAGCACGCTCTTTCCACCCGGCGAAGGCGCAGAGATCGCGAACGCCAACTGCGTGATGTGTCATTCGACCGGCATGGTGCTGCGCCAGCCACCGCTGACCACTCCCGAGTGGAAGACCGAGATCATGAAGATGCGCAACGGCTTCGGCGCACCGATTCCTCTCGATCAGGTCGACCAGCTTGCTCACTATCTTGGTGTCGTCAATGGGAAGAAGAATGATGCGGGCCCCTCCGGTGTCGACAACCAGGCCAGTTGATCCGCGGATGGCGGACCCGGCAACGTGCGGTTGTGAGTGTGTTCCTGCCGCAGGACTCGACGCTTGCACGCCGCCGATCCGCACGTGGCCTGGTATCGAGACAGCCGCAAGACTCGCCGCCGTCGGGTTGCAGATCTTCGCACCGAAATGCGCGCTTTGCTGGACCACCTACGCTGGCATCTTCAACGCAGGCTGGTTCGTCGCAACGAACATTCATCCGGTCTGGGCGTCGCTTGCAGCGCTGTCCTCGACGCTTGCCATGTGCATCAGCCTGCTCGCGGCGAGGCGAACGCGCCGCTATCGAGCCTGGTTGTGGATGGCTGCCTCGTGGCCGTTCCTCATTGCCGGCTGGTTGCTGGACTGCTTGTCCGTCAGGTGGCTGGGATTCGGATTGCTCGCGGCCAGCTTTGCCTACGCTGGGCTTACCCGCAGAGTGCGCGCCCGCAGGCCAACGGGGTCGGTGCCCGGTTCGCTGGAAGCGCCGCCGGCGCGATCCGGTCAGCAGCATGCCGACGGACACCAATCAACCGTTACGACGACGCGGGGCACCACGATGACGCCCCTCGCCCGCTAGACGATTACGTGGTCGAACATCTGATCGGCGAGCGTGCGAAAGGCGCGTGCGCTGGGGCTCAACGCACGCGCCTTGCGCCAGATCATGTTCAGGTCCCGCCCGATCTTCAGGTCGTGCACCCGCAACTGCACCAGAACGCCCGCGGCGAGTTCGTCGGCGACCGTTTGGCGCGACACCCACGCGACCGCATTGCCAAGGCGCAGCATCCGTTTGATCGCCTCCGCACTGCCCACTGACAGCTTCGGCGACAGCTCATAGCCGTGCCTGGCATACGCGTCCTCGATCACCGTGCGGGTGCCGGACCCGGGTTCGCGCATCACGAGTTCGGCATGGCCGACCTCCGCTGCGCTGACGCGGCGCTTGCGCGTCAGTGGGTGGCTGGCGCCGGCGACCGCAATCAGTTCGTCACGACCGATGACGGCCGCGTCGAACGCCGATGCGTCGTACGGTCCTTCGATCAGACCAAGCTGCCGTTGGTGCGCCAGCACCGTCTCCTCGACGTGTTCGGTATTCGACACCGCGAGGTCGACCGTGATGCCTGGATATAACCGCCGGAACTCGTCCAGAACGGGAGGCAGCAGATAAACGCCAATCGTGCGGCTTGCGGCCAGCCCGAGGTGCCCGCGCGTCAAGCCCGCGAACTCGCCGATCGCGGTTTCGGCTGCGTCCGCCAGCGAGAAAATCTGCGCGGCGTACTCTGCGAGCAGACGGCCTGCCTCCGTGGGTTGCATGCCGCGCGGGAGCCGGTCGAACAACGGCACGCCGACCCGTTCCTCCAGTTCGCGGATCTCGCGCGTGAGGGCTGGCTGGCTAACGTGAAGCCGCTCCGACGCGGCGGTGACGCTGCCGGTCTGCGCTACAGAAAAAAACGCTGCGAGATGAGTAAAGTTCATGGTCTGTATACCAAATAGGCATTGATAACATATTAAGTATGTATTTCTAATATGGGAAGCAAATCCACATAATCAGTTGATCCCGATTCCGTGTGGAGACGACCATGTCAAGCCAGTTCGACGCGAGCCACGAAACAACGTTCGCGCAGCATTTCTCCGACAAGATTCGCCAGTTCACGCCGAACTGGTTTGCGATGACGATGGGCAACGGCATCGTGTCGCTCGTGCTCACGGCGTTGCCCCTGAGCTTTCCGGGCCAGCACGCACTCGCCGTTTCGTTGTGGTGCGTGGATATCGTGCTCTATGCGGTGTTCACGGCGATGTTCGCTGCGCGCTGGATCTTCTATCCGGAAACGATCAAACCCCTGCTGCATCATCCGCTTCAATCGATGTTCCTGGGCACCTTGCCCATGGGTCTCGCGCCGATCATCAACGGCATCGTGCTGTTCGCGGGACCGCATTTCGGCACAGGCGCCTACTCGCTCGCGTATGGGTTGTGGTGCTGTGACGCACTGCTGGCAGTCGTCGTTGCCGTGGGCGTGCCGTACCTGATGTTCACCGAACAAAACCATGCCTTCGAGCGTGTTACCGCCGTGCTGCTGCTGCCGATCGTCGCGCCCGAAGTAGCCGCGTCGAGCGCCGCGACGCTTGCCCCGCACCTGGTCGGGCAAACGGCGCAGTTCGTGGTAGGCGCTGGCTATCTGCTGTGGGCGATTTCGGTGCCGCTCGCCTTCTCGGTGCTGACCGTCGTCTTCTTCCGGCTGGTCATTCACAAGTTGCCGCATCGTGATCTCGCCCCGTCCAGCTGGCTGACTCTCGGCCCGATCGGCACCGGCGCGCTGGGGCTGCTCACGCTCGGCCAGGCCGCGCCTGGCGCATTCGCCGGCACGACACTCGCGAGCGTTGCCGCCATCGCACGCGACTTCGGCCTGATCGGCTCGCTGATCCTGTGGGGCGCGGGCGTGTGGTGGCTTGCGATCGCGCTCCTCTTCACCTTGCGCTACCGCCGCGAAGGCTTGCCGTTCAACCTTGGCTGGTGGGGCTTCACCTTCCCGCTAGGCGTCTATACCGCGGCGACGCTGAGCCTCTATCGGGTAACCGGGTTCGAGGCGTTCGCCGTGGCCGGCGTGCTGTTCGCAATCCTGCTGGGCGGACTCTGGAGCGTCGTGCTGTCGCGGACAGTGCGGGAAGTGGCGCGCGGTCACCTGTTCTACGCGCCTTGCCTTGCCACCGCGCGCTAGTTATCAACTTTCGGCTGGGCCCCAGGTCAGTGGACCGCTGCATCGAGTACTGTCGCCACATAGTTTCTCGACTTGGCAGGCGATAAATTCATGTGTGCGATTCACAGACATCGTTTCACTTTCTTGAATGGCCGACCGCTTCGGCGCGCAGCGCGTATTCCGGATCGCGACGCTGCTGTCGTTTCTGCCCGTGCTGTTCATCACGCATCTGCCGGATCTGCCGTTCTACGGGATGGTGAGGTTCTTTCCGTGCTTCATGGTGCTGATGTCCGGGCGGATGGTGCCGATGCAGGCGTTGCTCACCACGGTGCCCGAGCCCGCGCGGCGCGGCGCGTTCCTCAGCGCGAACAGCGCGCTGCAGGCGTTGGGCACCGGCAGCGGTGCGTGGATCGGCGGATTGATGCTCGGCAATGCGCCGGGCGGGCAGATCGTCGGCTACGGTACCGTCGGATGGGTCGCGGTCGCCGTCGCGATGGTGGGCGTTTTCTGGGTGTCGCGCGTGCGCGGTGCGCGGCACGAACCGACGACGGCGCAAATGCTGCGCAGCGACGTGGTCGGCGAAAGTTGAATCGGAGCGACAAGCGGAGCGTTTGAGGAAGCGGCCCGCGCCGCGTGCGTCAGTCGGCTTTCCCGGTCAACGCGTCGCGCAGTTTCGCCTTCCTCATGCGAGCTCGCGTAAAAAACCCTGGCTCTGCCAAGAATGATCTTCAACGTCGCGATCACCGGTACCGCGAGAAAAATCCCCGCGACGCCGCCAAGCTGATCCCCCGCCAGCAGCCCGACGATAACGAGAAACGGACTGACCTCGACCCCTTCGCTCATCAGATACGGATTGAGCACGTAGTCCTGAAACAGCCGGTACAGCCCGATAAAAATCACCAGTCCGAGCAGATGCGCATAGCCGCTGAACACCGCGACCACCAGCGTGATGGCGACGGCGGCGAGCGGCCCGGCGAACGGCACGAACTCCAGCAAACCCGCGCTGACCGCGAGCAGGAACGCGTAAGGCACGCCAAGCACCGAAAACACGACGCCATAACAGATCAGCGTCGCCAGCGACAAAAACAGCAAAGCCCGCACGTATTTCGACAACAGCACGTTCAGGTCGGTGACGATCTCCGCCCACAACATGCGGTGGCGCTTCGTCAGCAGTTCGAGGAGTGCGTCGCGCATCTGCGGCCCTTCCTTGATCAGCAGAAAGCTCAGAATCGGCACCAGCACCAGATAGATCAGATTGCCCGCCGCGGGCACCACGCCGAGGCCGACACTGCGCGCCACCGGCACGGCTTTGTCGGAACCGGTCTCGATCTGGCTGCGCACGAAATCCACGATCCGTTCTCGCAACGGTTCGAGAAAATGCGGCAAGGGGAAACGACCGGGTACATCGGACTTCATCAACTGGGGCAGTTGCGCGAGCAGATGGGTGGCCTGATCCTGCAACTGCACGCCGAATAGCGAGCCGACCACCGCGATGATCGCGACCACCACCACGAACACCAGCGCAATCGATGCGACCCGCGGCACGCGGCGCGGCCTGACGCGCTCGACGAGTTCGACCATCGGGTAGATCAGATAGCTGAAGAACACCGCGAACACCACCACCAGCACCGTGGACGACGCGATATAGATGACGAAGAACAGCAGCGCGATCAGGGACACGGTCCAGACTTTCCTGGCCGTGCAGACATCGAATCCCAGCATGAAGCTTCCTCGAATAGGCGATGAGATCCGACACCTCGAACGCGCGGGGAACATCGGACCGGTTATGAGGCAGCCGCGAGGCTGGAGATGCGTGCCGGATTTTGCTGGCGGGCTCGCCGGAGCACTTTGCTTTTACTGCCGGGGCCGCGGCCGGAGTTGCTGCAACCCGCACCGGCAGCGCGACACGCGAATAATTTACAACAGCTTGCCGAGCAGAAAGCCCACGCCGGCCGCGATCAGCAACGCGCCCAGCGGATTATTGCGCGTCGCTTCGGCAACCTGCTCGACGCTGTCGCCGTATTTGGCCTGTGTCTTGCCGGCTAGCTGCCGGAGCTTGCCTTCGGCCTGCAAGTCGAGATCGCCAGTCAGGCCGCCGACCGCGTCCTGCACCTTGCCGGCCGCATCGTTGAGGGTTCCGTCGAGCTGGTTTGAATTCGCCATGATTGTCCTTGAAGGGGTGAGTACGGTAGTGCCGGTGGTGGCCGGCGCTTCGTGCGCTTTCGCTTTGCGTAATGCGCATTCATGTTGATTGCCGCGACCATGCCGCAACTATTGGCGCGCTGATCGCTACCTTTTCATGTGATCGCGCAGCGCATCGGCCGCCTCGCCGATCTTCGCCTGCATTGTGCCGGCCAGCCTTTCAGCGGCGCCTTCGGCCTGCTTCGTGCGATTGCCCGTGACCTTGCCCATCGCTTCCTTGACGGAGCCCTTGAGCTGCTTCGCTGCACCTTCGACACGATTTTTGTCCATCACGTTTTCCTAAGACGGTTGAGTTGCAAACTGATGACGCCGGCACCGCATGTACGCCGTGCATCATTTCGTCGATCGCTTCGCTTCACGCGATCCGCGTTGGAACAACCCGACTGCTTAAGCACGCTTCGTTCCCGGCCTTGATCGTGCGGGTATGCCTACGTATCGGGCCCATGATCTATTGGCAGGCAAACTGGCACCGGCAAAGAACACAGGCACTCGTTCCGCTCGGCAGCAATTACGCCAAATGCAAAAAAGGCGCGATTTCTCGCGCCTTTCTCTACGATGCCGCTAACGGCATTCTCGACATCATTTGCAGCAGGCAATGGTTGGGCGCGAGACGAGACCGCCAGCGCTGGCCCTCCGGATGTGTGCATGCCGCAGAAGTGCCGCATCCAAACACCCCGTATACCCGCCGCCAATGCGCGCGCCTGCGAACAACCCGCACTACCTCACCCCTGCTCCGCCCCCAACCCCGCCAGCGGATGCGCCTCGCTCTTCCACGGTGAAGCCAGAAAATGCCTGACCCGTTCGGCCCGCACTTCCACAAGGGTCGCGGGCGCCCAGCGAGCCTTGCGATCCTTATCGATCAACTGTGCTCTCACCCCTTCGCAGAAGTCGCCCTCCTCGATCACCCGTTTGACGATGCCCAGTTCCATCCTGAAGCATTCCGCCAACGTCATCTGCCGGCCGCGCAACAGCGCCTCGCGCGTGACGCATAGCATCGTCGGCGAGCAGCCGATGATGGCGTCGTACGTGGATTGCAGCCACTGCTTCACTTCGCGCGGCGGCTCGCGCTCCAGGTCTTGTCGCAAGGTCGCGGCGATCCGCTCGACGCTCGAACGCCGGTCGAAATGCCGCAACATCAATTGCGTGAACGCCACCACCGGCGCGTGCGGGATGATGTTGCACGGCGGCTCGAACACGCCGCGCAATGCGGCCATCAGATCGCCGTCGTGCGACATGCGCTGCAAGCGTTCCTCGAAACTCGCGAGCCATTCGGCCGGCACGCACAGGTCGGCCAGTTGCAGGCGCAACGCATCGGCGCCGGACAGCGTCACGCCGGTCAGCCCGACATACAGCTCGACCTCGGCCGGCATCACGCTCAGAAAACGCGTCGCGCCGACATCCGGCAAGAAGCCGATGCGCGTTTCCGGCATCGCGATCCTGCTGCGATCTGTGACGATGCGCAGCCGCGCCGCCTGACCGAGCCCCATGCCGCCGCCCATCGCGATCCCGTCGAGCAACGCGACCACCGGCTTCGGAAACGTGTGCAGCGCGTAATCGAGCCGGTATTCATCGACGAAGAACGCGAGCCAGCGGTAATCGCCGTTCTTCGCCAGCCGTTGCACTTCGCGCACGTCGCCGCCGGCGCAAAAGCCCTTCGCGCCGGCGCCTTTCAGCACGAGCGCGACGATGCCGCTGTCGTGGCGGCAATGCTCGACCAGCACGGCGAGTTCGCGCACCATCGCGTGCGAGAGCGCGTTGAGCGCGGCCGGACGGTTCAGCGTGATGATCGCGACGCGGTTGACGACGCGAAACAGAATCTCGCGCTCCGCATCGGTGCCTGCTTCGGTGCCCGCGTCCAGCGCGACGCTTTGCAAGGCGCTCATGAGCGGGTCTCCGTTGGTGAGTGGACGGCATGAGCCATCGGATCGGCCGACTCCGTCGCTTGAAGCTGCGCCGCCTGCCAGCGCGGCTTGCGCTTTTCGAGGAACGCGCTGACGCCTTCGCGCTGATCCGCGCCGTCGAACAGATCGACGAAACGCTCGCGTTCCAGCGCCAACGCCGCCGAGCGCGGCACGCCGTTGCGCGCCTGATGAATCAGCGTCTTGCTGAAGCTAACCGCCTGCGGGCTCAGACCCGCGACGCGCGCGGCCATGGTCAGCGCTGCATCACGCGAAGCGCCCCGCTCCACCACTTCTTCGACGAGACCGATGCGCAACGCGGTCGCCGCATCGACCCGCTCGCCGGTGAGAATGATTCGCTTGGCCCAGCCTTCGCCGACCAGCCATGGCAGCGTCTGCGTGCCGCACCCGCAGGGCAGCAGGCCGACCGCGGTCTCGGGCAGCGCCAGCAACGCATGCTGTTCGGCGATGCGGATATCGCACGCGAGCGCACATTCGAGTCCGCCGCCCATCGCATATCCGTTGATCGCCGCGATCACCACCGGCCGCGCGTTCTGCAATGTCTCGAACGCCGCGCCGAAGCGCGCCGCCGCGGTGCGCGCGACTTCGCGATCGCCATCGGCGAACGTGTTCAGATCGGCGCCCGCGCTGAAGAACTTCGGCCCGTCGCCGGTGATCACGACCGCCCGCACGCGCGGGTCTGCGTTCAGCCGTTCGACGGTTCGCTGCAAGTGCAGCAGACCCTCGGGCGTGAACGCGTTCGCGGGCGGCCGCTTGAGCGTGAGTAGCGCGACGGCGCCGTCGTGCGCGTAGTCGAGTTCGATCATTACGCGTCGGCCTCTTTACGATAGAGCTTGATGACGGCAGAAAAGTCCAGACGTCCCGCGCCTTTCGTGCTCATCGTTTGATAAAGCTGCTGCGCGAGCGCGCCGAGATAGACCGGTTGACGCGCACTGCGAGCGGCGTCGGTGGCGAGGCCGAGGTCCTTGAGCATCAGGTCGGTGCCGAAGCCACCGGTGTAGCCGCGCGTCGACGGCGCGCTGTCGATCACGCCGGGCATCGGGTTATACGTGTCCGAACTCCAGCAGCGCCCGGTCGACGTATTGATGATGCCGCCCAGCACTTTCGCGTCGATCCCGAGCGCCTCGCCGAGCGACATCGCCTCGGCCACGCCCGCCATCGTGATGCCGAGCACGAGGTTGTTGCAGATCTTCGCGACCTGGCCGGTGCCGGTGTCACCGCAATGCACGATGTTCTTGCCCATCGCCGACAACACCGGCTTGACCTGCTCATACGCGCTCGCACTGCCGCCGACCATGAAGGTCAGCGTGCCCGCCGCCGCGCCGCCGGTGCCGCCCGATACCGGCGCATCGACGAAGGTGTTGCCATGCTGCGCCGCGAGTTCGGCGAAGGATTTCACGCTGGCGGGATCGATCGTGCTCGAATCGATGATCGTCACACCCTTCGCGATGCCCGCTAACACGCCGTCTTCCGCGCTCAGCACGCTGCGCACATGCGCGGCGGCGGGCAGCATCGTGATCACGCATTCCACGTCGGTCACCGCCGCTTTCGGCGAGCCGGCCGCCTTCGCGCCCGCATCGACGAGCCCCTGCACGGCTTGCGCGTTCAGGTCGAATACGTTGACCGCGTGGCCCGCTTTCAGCAGGTTGTGCGCCATCGGCGCACCCATGTTGCCGAGTCCGATAAAACCTATTTTCATGATGTCGTCTCCTGTGTCGATAGGAGTTAGCGCTTTAGCGCTTACTCCTATCCCATGCAAAGCTCGATAGGAGTTAGCGCTTTAGCGCTTACTCCTATCCCATGCAAAGCTCGATAGGAGTTAGCGCTTTAGCGCTTACTCCTATCCCATGCAAAGCTCGATAGGAGTTGGCGCTTTAGCGCTTACTCCTATCCCATGCAAAGCTCGATAGGAGTTGGCGCTTCAGCGCTTACTCCTATCCCATGCAAAGCTCGATAGGAGTTGGCGCTTCAGCGCTTACTCCTATCCCATGCAAAGCTCGATAGGAGTTGGCGCTTCAGCGCTTACTCCCATCCCATGCAAAGCAATAGACCTTAGCGTTCAGCGCAGGCTGATAGTCGTGTTGACGCCGTCGTTGACCGTGTCGTCGTCGAACCAGCGAGCCGTGACCGTCTTGGTCTGCGTGTAGAACTGCACGACCTGTTTGCCATACGGGCCGAGGTCGCCGAGCTTCGAGCCGCGCGAGCCGGTGAAGCTGAAGAACGGCACCGGCACCGGAATCGGAATGTTGATGCCGACCTGGCCGATGTCGATCTCGCTCTGGAATTTGCGCGCCGCCGCGCCGCTCTGCGTGAAGAGGCCGACGCCGTTGCCGAACGGATTGCGATTGACGAGCGCGATCGCGTCGTCGAGCGTGGCGACGTTGAGCACCTGCAGCACGGGGCCGAAAATTTCGGTGCGGTAGATTTCCATTTCGGTGGTGACGTCGGTGAAGATCGTGGGGCCGATGAAATTGCCCTGCTCGTAGCCGGGCACCTTCACGTCGCGGCCGTCGAGCGCGAGCGTCGCGCCTTCCTTAACGCCCGCTTCGATCAAACCGAGAATGCGCTGCTTCGCCGAGCGCGAAACCACCGGGCCGATGTCCGTCTTCGGTTCGTTGCCCGCATTGACCTTCAGCGTTTTCGCCTTGGCGACCAGATCGGGCAGCCATTGCTGCGCGGCGCCCACCAGCACCACCACCGAAGTCGCCATGCAGCGCTGCCCGGCCGCGCCGAAGCCTGCGCCGGCCAGCGCGTTAAGAGTCTGCTCGCGGTTCGCGTCGGGCAGCACCACCGCGTGATTCTTCGCGCCCATCATCGACTGCACGCGCTTGCCGTGCTCGCTGCCGAGGCGATACACGTGCGTACCGACCGCCGTCGAACCGACGAACGAAATCGCCTTGACCAGCTCGTGCGTGCAGAGCGCGTCGACCACGTCCTTGCCGCCGTGCACCACGTTCAGCACGCCCTTCGGCACGCCCGCTTCGAGCGCGAGTTCGACCAGTTGCATCGTCGACAGCGGGTCCTGCTCCGACGGCTTGAGCACGAAGGTATTGCCACAGACGATCGCCATCGGGAACATCCACAGCGGGATCATCGCGGGGAAGTTGAACGGCGTGATGCCGGCGCAGACACCGAGCGGCTGGCGCAGCGTATAGGTGTCCACGCCGCCCGCGACGTTCTCCGCGAATTCGCCCTGCTGCAACGTGCCGATCGAGCACGCGTGTTCGACCACTTCGAGTCCGCGGAAGATGTCGCCTTCGGCATCGGGAATCGTCTTGCCCTGCTCCGCGCTCAAGGTCTTCGCGATGCGCGGCATGTGCTCGCGAATCAACGCCTGGTACTTCAGCATGATGCGCATGCGCGCGCCGATCGGCGTGTCCTTCCAGGTCTTGAACGCGGCGTGCGCGCTGCGGATCGCTTCGTTGACTTCGTCGGCGGTGGCAAACGGCACGCGCGCCAGCACTTCCTGCGTGGCGGGATTGACGATGTCGCGCCATTCGCCGGTCTTCGATTCGACGAACTCGCCGTTGATCAGCAGCTTGACGGTGGCGATGGCGTCGGCGGCATTGCGTCCGGCATGGTTCGAAGCAGTTGCGCTCATGCTGAAACTCCTGTGCGTGGGCCGCGCGGCGGCCTGGGAATCATGGTGAAAACGGGGATAGGGGCGAACAAAAATAATCAACGCAGCTCCGGGAAATCCTCTTCCCAATACTCGTCCGGCAGACGCGCGGGCTCGGCTGCGCGCTCCAGTTCGCGGCGCCGCAATTCGACGCGGCGAATCTTGCCGGAGATGGTCTTCGGCAACTCGCTGAATTGCAGACGGCGAATCCGCTTGTACGGTGCGAGTTTTTCGCGCGAGAACGCGAACACGGCGCGCGCAAGCTCGGGGCCGGCCTGGTAGCCCTGGCGCACGGTGACGAACGCCTTGGGCACCGACAGACGCAGCGCGTCGGCGCTCGGCACCACGGCGGCTTCGCCGATCGCCTCGTGTTCGATCAGCACGCTTTCGAGTTCGAACGGACTCAACCGGTAATCGGACGATTTGAAGACGTCGTCGGCGCGACCGACATACACGTAGTAGCCGTCATCGCGCCGCATTGCGACATCGGACGTGCGGTAGAAACCGTTGCGCATGGCTTGCGCGGTCGCGTTGGCGTTGTTCGCGTAGCCGGTCATCAAACCGAGCGGACGCTCGGCGAGCGGCAGCGCGATTTCGCCTTCGGTCACCGGCTGATCGTCGGCATCGATCAGTTCGATCCGGTAGCCCGGCAGTGGGCGCCCCATCGAACCGGCAACGACCGGTTGTCCCGGCGAGTTGCCGATCTGGCAGGTGGTCTCGGTCTGACCGAAGCCATCGCGAATCGTGATGCCCCACGCGTGCCTGACGCGTTCGATGATCTCCGGATTCAACGGCTCGCCCGCGCCGACGATCTCGCGCAGCTTGACCGGATAATCCGCGAGCGGCTCCTGCACGAGCATGCGCCACACGGTCGGTGGCGCGCACAGCGTGGTGACGTTGAAACGCACCAGCGCGTTCAGCGTGTCTTTCGGCACGAAGCGCGCGAAGTTGAACACGAACACGCAGGCCTGCGCGTTCCACGGCGCGAAGAAGCAACTCCACGCGTGCTTGGCCCAGCCCGGTGAGCTGATGTTCCAATGGATGTCGTTCGGTTGCAGCCCGATCCAGTACATCGTGGACAGATGGCCGACCGGATAGCTCTGATGCGTGTGTTCGACGAGCTTGGGCTTCGATGTGGTGCCCGACGTGAAGTACAGCAGCAGCGTATCGGTGGCGCGCGTGATGCCGTCAGGCGCGAATTGCGGCGACGCGTCGTAGGCGGCGGCCAGATCGATCCAGCCATCGCGCGGCGCGCCGACCGAGAAGCGCGTGAGCGGCACATCGAGCGCATCGAACTTGGCGAGCTCCGCGCTGTCGACCACGGCGAACGTCGCGCCGCCGATCTGCACACGGTCGCGCACGTCGTCGGGGGAAAGCTGGGTGGTGGCGGGCAGCACGATCGCGCCGAGCTTCATCGCCGCGAGCATCACGTCCCACAGTTCGACACGGTTCGGCAGCATCAGGAGCACGCGGTCGCCGCGGCCCACGCCCGACGCGCGCAGAAAGTTCGCCATGCGCGCCGAGCGTTCGGACATCTGCGCGTACGACAAGCGCAGGCCGTCGCTGGCGGGATCGTCGACGATCCACAGTGCGGGGTTGTGGTTATCCCGCGCGATCACGTCGAAATAGTCGAGCGCCCAGTTGAATTCGCCCAGTTGCGGCCACGTGAATTCGCGGTATGCGCGGTCGTAGTCGGTGCGATGGCGCAATAGCAGATCGCGCGCGTCGAAAAAGCTTTTCGCTGCAGTCATCGTCGTCTCCTGTCTTTAGCGCCTTACTCAGGTCCCATGCAAGGTGGGTTGCTGATGGCGCGGTATGCGCTTTGTTTTTTTCTTCCACTAATGCTTCGCCTTGCCCTGCCGCCGGTGTTCCGCTTGTGTTCGCTGATGTCCCTCACAAGCTCGCCGGGCAAGCTATTTTGCGCTCAAACATGACGCGCAATCACCATCCGTTGCACCTCGCTGGTTCCTTCGTAGATCTGCGTGATGCGGGCGTCGCGGTAGTGACGCTCCACCGCGTAGTCCTCCAGATAACCATACCCGCCGTGAATCTGGATCGCGTTCGAGCAGACTTCCTCGGCCAGTTCCGACGCGAACAGCTTCGCCTGCGAAGCCTCCGACAGGCACGGCCGCCCCTCCGAACGCAGCCGCGCCGCGTGATGCACGAGCAGGCGCGCGGCGTTCAGGCGCGTGGCCATGTCGGCGAGCATGTTGGCGATGGTCTGATGGTCCTTGAGCGCTTTGCCGAACTGCACGCGCTCGTTCGCATAGCGCCGCGCGGCATCGAACGCGGCCCGCGCGATGCCGACCGCCTGCGCGGCGATGCCGATGCGCCCGCCTTCGAGATTCGACAGCGCGATGCGCAAGCCTTCGCCGGGCTCGCCGAGCAGATTGGCTTCGGGCACCGCGCAGTCGTCGAGTGAAATCGGGCAGGTGTCGGACGCGCGAATGCCGAGCTTGTGCTCCGGCTTGCCGACGTTGAAACCCGGCGTGCTGGTCGGCACGATGAACGCGGACAGGCCGCGCTTGCCGCGCTCCGGATCGGTGACGGCGAAGACGATCGCGAGGTCGGCGCGCGCGCCGTTGGTCACGAACTGCTTGTTGCCGTTGAGAATCCAATGGCCGTCACGCAGCACCGCGCGCGAGCGCAGATTGTTCGCCTCGGAGCCGGCGTGCGGCTCGGTCAGGCAGAACGCGCCGATGCTCTTGCCGGATGCGAGGTCGTGCAGGTAGCGGTCTTTTTGCGCGGCGCTGCCGAAGTTGAGGATCGGCCCGCAGCCGACCGAGTTGTGCACGCTCATCAGCGTCGCGCACGCGGCGCAACCGGCGGCGATCTCTTCGAGCGCGAGCGCATAAGCGACGTAGTCGGTGTACGAGCCGCCCCACTCCGGCGGCACGATCATGCCGAGAAAGCCGAGTTCGCCCATCTGCGTGACGACCTCGGCGGGCAGTTGCGCGTCGCGGTCCCACTGCGCCGCGTGCGGCGCGAGCCGTTCGGTGGCGAAGTCGCGAGCGGCGTCGCGGATCATCCGTTGCTCGTCGGTGTAGAAGCTGTCCATGGGCTGGGTCCTGTGCTGTGCGTCGGATCGCGGCGATCGGTTGACGCCAAGTGTAGGCAAGCCACTGGACAGGTTCGATGCTCGGCCCGATCATTCTGCCTGAGCGCATTTGCCATACTCCCAGCCTGGTACGCCAATTAGAACCGCTATTTCAAAGGCTTGGCGAGTCGCCCCAGGGAAAATGCTGAGCGATTTTGCCAGAATCACCGGACCTATATGAAAACCGACAAGGGCACGATTTCCGTCAGCATGGTCGAGGAGACCCTGGCGCTGGCCCGCGCGCGCGGCTTCGATGCGCTGCCGCTCGCCGAAGCCGCGGGCATTGCGGCGCCGATGCTGGGCTCGCCGAAGAGCCGCGTGTCGTCGGCGCAATACGGTGCGCTGTGGGCCGGCATTGCGCGCGCGCTGGACGACGAGTTCTTCGGCCAGGACTCGCATCGCATGAAAAGCGGCAGCTTCATCGCGATGACGCAAACCGCGCTGACCGCGCGCAACGGCGCGCAGGCGCTCGCGCGCGCGGTCGGCTTCATGCGCCTCGTGCTCGACGACCTCGGCGCGCAGATCGACACCAGCGCGGAGCGTGTGCGGCTCAGATTCATCGAACGCGAAGGCGCGCCGGCGCCGGCGCCGGCCATGTTCGCCTATGCGACCTGGTTCATCCTCGTGTACGGGCTGCTGTGCTGGCTGGTCGGGCGGCGCATTCCGTTGCTCGAGGCGCGCTTTCGCTGCGCCGAGCCGCCCGCCGCGCACGAGTACCGGCTGATGTTCTGCGATCACATGAGCTTCGATCAGGCCGAGTCGTATGTGGATCTCGCGCCGGCCTTTCTCGATCTGCCGGTGATCCAGACGACCAAGTCGGTCAAGCCGTTCCTGCGCGATGCGCCGGGCAGCTTCATCGTCAAGTATCGCAATGCGGGGTCGCTCGCGGCGCGCGTGCGCAAGACGCTGCGCGCGCTGCCGATGTCCGGCTGGCCCGCCGCCGATCAGATGGCCGCCCGCCTGCACGTCGCCGAAGCGACGATGCGCCGGCGGCTTAAACAGGAAGGCTATACGTACCAGTCGATCAAGGACGACCTGCGGCGCGACATCGCGATCGGCGAATTGCAGGGCACGGATCGCACGATCGCCGACATCGCGACGGCGGTGGGCTTTGCTGAGCCGAGCGCGTTTCATCGCGCGTTTCGCAAGTGGACCGGCATGCGGCCGACCGACTATCGGCCGGCGCGCGCGGATTTCACGCAGCGCACGGAATCGGACTAAGCTGTAAGCGGCAGGCCAGCCTTCTCTGGGGTATCGGCTCGCGCTGGCCGACACCTGTCGGCTGGGCGCGGCAGCCGTCAGCGATGAGCACGTATCCACGTCTCCCGTTCCGGCAGTCTGGTTCCCGCACGCCGCTTATCCGCGGCGGCGTCGTGAGCCGGTTGATGCGCGGCGTCGCCGCGCTGGGCGTGCTTTTGGCGTTTGGATTCGCGTCATGCGAATGGCCGCCGCCGCTGTTCGCCGCAGTCGTGCGCAATAGCGTCGTGGTGATTCCGGTAAACGGCGCGATCGGTCCGGGCAGCGCGGACTTCATCGTGCGCAGCCTGCAACGCGCGGCCGATGGGCACGCGCAACTCGCGGTGCTGCAACTCGATACGCCCGGCGGCCTGGATACGTCGATGCGGCAGATCATCAAGGCGATCCTCGGCTCGCCGGTGCCGGTCGCCACCTTCATCGCGCCGAGCGGCGCACGCGCGGCGAGCGCCGGTACGTACATCGTCTACGCCAGCCATATCGCGGCGATGGCGCCGGGCACCAATCTCGGCGCGGCGACACCGGTGCAGATGGGGATCGGCGGGGCCGAGCCGCCCGCGGGTGGCGGGGCGCCGGGGTTGCCGGGCGCCCCTGCGGGTACACATGGGCTGCCGGGTGCTGGTGCTGGTGCTGGTGCATCGAACCCGTCAGCCTCCGCATCCGCCGCTTCCGCAAGCGAAGGCGCCAACGCACTGCCGCTCGACACCCAATCGACCGAACTGCGCAAGCAGGTCCAGGACGCGGCCGCCTACATCCACGGCCTCGCGCAGATGCGCGGGCGCAATGCCAGTTGGGCCGATCGCGCGGTCCGCGAAGCCGTGAGCCTGTCGTCGGAAGACGCGCTCGCGCAGCACGTCGTCGACCTGGTCGCGCGCGACGTGCCCGACCTGCTGCGCCAGGTCGACGGCCGCACCTTCGCAACGAGCAGCGGCAACGTCACGCTGCACACCGCGCAGGCGCCGCTCGTCACGCTCGAAGCCGACTGGCGCAGCCGTTTCCTCACGGTCATCACCGATCCCAGCGTCGCGCTGGTGCTGCTGATGCTCGGCATGTACGGCCTGTTCTTCGAATTCGCCAATCCGGGCTTCGTGCTGCCCGGCGTGGTCGGCGCGATCAGCCTGCTGATCGGCCTGTTCGCGATGCAGATGCTGCCCATCAGTTACGTCGGCCTCGGGCTGATCTTTCTCGGCATCGCCTTCCTGATCGGCGAGGCGTTCCTGCCGACCTTCGGCTCGCTCGGCTTCGGCGGGGTGGTCGCGTTCGTGATCGGCGCAATGATGCTGATGGACACCGACGTGCCCGGCTACGGTATCCCGCTGCCGCTGATCGCCGCCGTCGTCGTGTTCAGCGCGGTGTTCGTGCTCGGGGTGTCGAGGCTCGCGTTGCGCGCGCGGCGCCGGCCCGTGGTGACCGGCTCGGAGGGGTTGATCGGCAGCATCGGTGTCGTGCTCGACGGCGGTCTCGCGCCTGAGCACGCAACGCCGGGCGCCGCGCCGGAAGGCTGGGCGCGCGTGCAGGGCGAGCGCTGGCGGGTGTCCAGCGCGGCGCCGGTCGCGGCCGGCCAGCCGGTGCGCGTGACCGCGCGGCTCGGATTGACGCTGACCGTAGTGCCCGTCGCGACCGGCGAGGCCATACAAGGAGAACGCTCATGATCGGTTTCACATTCGGCTTCAGCAGCATTCTGATTCTGCTGGCCGCCGCGCTGATTGCTTCGTCGGTGAGGATTTTTCGGGAGTACGAACGTGGCGTCGTGTTCATGCTCGGGCGCTTCTGGAAGGTCAAGGGCCCCGGCCTCGTCCTGATCATCCCGGTCGTGCAGCAGGCAGTGCGGATGGATTTGCGCACCGTCGTATTCGACGTGCCGCCGCAGGACGTGATCACGCGCGACAACGTGTCGGTGAAGGTCAACGCGGTGGTGTACTTCCGCGTGGTGGATCCGGAGAAAGCGGTGATCCAGGTGGCGCGTTACTTCGAGGCGACCAGCCAGCTTTCGCAGACGACGCTGCGCGCGGTGCTAGGCAAACACGAGCTCGACGAACTGCTGGCCGAGCGCGAGCAGTTGAACGCCGACATCCAGAAAGTGCTCGATGCGCAGACCGACGCGTGGGGCATCAAGGTATCGATCGTCGAGATCAAGCACGTGGACATCAACGAAACGATGATCCGCGCGATTGCCCGCCAGGCCGAAGCCGAGCGCGAGCGGCGTGCCAAGGTGATTCACGCGGAGGGCGAACTGCAAGCCTCGCAGCACCTGCTGGAAGCGGCGCAAACGCTGGCCCAGCAGCCGCAGGCGATGCAGTTGCGCTACCTGCAAACCCTCACGACGATCGCCGCCGACAAGAATTCGACGATCGTGTTTCCGCTGCCGATCGACCTGCTGAACGCAGTGCTGGATCGCTTCGGCAAACCGGCGGCCCCGTGAACCCGCCGGGCTTGAGCTTTGAACCGCTAAATGAAATGGTGCATTGCCTTCTATCCCCTTACTCGAAATGCAACTGAAAACTAGAATTCCGGCGTTGTTCTTAACCGCTCCATAGGAGCTCATCATGAAAATGTTTTCTCAAGTTGGACTTAGCGTGCTGTTGGCCGCCGTGACGATCAGTACCGCCTTCGCGCAGACGCAGGCGCGGCCTTACGACCCGTCGGCGCCGAAAACGCGTGCGCAGGTCAGAGCCGATCTGATCGAGTGGCGCGCCGCCGGCTACGATCCGCTCGACTGGATCGACTACCCGGAAAATGCGCAGCGCGCGGGCCGCATCGTCGCGGCGCGGCGTGCGCAGCAGGCGGGCGGAACGATGACCCAGTAACACGCGCCGCTACTCGCGGCGTGCTGCCGGGCTGCACGCGACTGCAATGGTCGCGGGTGAAAGCGGTCCGGCATGCCGTTTGGGCTGTTCGCGGTCTGCGTTTTGTCGGCAGACCCGGGGTTGGTGTGTGCTTGTTAGCGTTCAACTCTGCCGCTGGCAACTGCTTCTTCATCGCTTGCCCTTGCTGTTCGCCGCTTTTCGGCGCTCGTCAGTGCCCCTTCCCGGCTCTGCCCAGCCCTTCCCCCTCCCAATCCCCTTGCACCATCACCCCACACGCAGGCAAGGTATCATCTCGCCCCTTCGACAACCCTCGCTGCCGGAATCCGAACGATGCCAATCTGGGTTGATGCCGACGCCTGTCCCGTCGTGATCAAGGACATGCTGTATCGCGCCGCGCGCCGCACCGGCATGCCGCTGACGCTGGTCGCCAACACGTTTCTGCGCGTGCCGCCGTCGCCGCTGATCCGCGCGATCCAGGTGCCGGCCGGCTTCGACGCCGCCGACGACCTGATCGCCGAACGCGTCGCCGCCGGCGACCTCGTGATCACCGCCGACATCCCGCTGGCCGCCGCCGTGCTCGCGAAAAGCGCGCAGGCGCTCGACCCGCGCGGCAACTGGTACACGCCGGGCACGATCGAAGAACGGCTGCGCATGCGCTCCATGCTCGACCAGTTGCGCGGCAGCGGCGTCGACACGGGCGGCCCGGCCGCCTTCAGTCAGCGCGACAGCAAGAGCTTCGCGGGCGAGCTGGATCGTTGGCTGGCGCGCCAGCCGCCGCGTTCTGATGCGCCGGCGCCACACTCTCCCGACGAACCCGCCGCCCAATAGGCCTTTCCACGCCGGTTCCGGCACACGACACCGCGTGCGGCCGCCATTCCTGATTACAATCCGCCCGTAGCCCCGCGCCCCCATAGCCCCCGGCGCCGCGTCTGACGGCGCGCCACCGCGCCGGGCCGCTACGCTTCACCCGCCTCAACCACAAGAAACGCTTTCTGAACAACGAGAGACCCGCCTCATGGACTCGATAAATCGCTACTTCGGCTTCGACGCCGCCGGCACCAACCTGCGCACCGAAGTGCTCGCCGGCCTGACCACCTTCCTGACGATGGCTTACATCATCTTCGTCAATCCGGCGATTCTCGGCGACGCCGGCATGCCGAAGGACGCCGTGTTCGTCGCGACCTGCATCGTGGCCGCGCTGGCCTCGCTGATCATGGGTCTGTACGCGAACTACCCGATCGCGCTCGCGCCTGGCATGGGGCTGAACGCGTACTTCGCGTACACCGTCGTCAAGGGGCTCGGCTTCACCTGGCAGGCGGCGCTCGGCGCGGTGTTCATTTCCGGGTGCCTGTTCCTGATCGTCACGCTGTTTCGCGTACGCGAAGTGATCGTCAAAGGCATCCCGCATTCGATACGCATTGCCATCACCGGCGGCATCGGCCTGTTCCTCGCGATCATCTCGCTGAAGGCGGCCGGCGTGGTGGTCGGCAATCCGGCCACGCTCGTCACGCTCGGCGATCTGCACAATCCACACACGATTCTCGCGATCATCGGCTTCTTCGCGATCGTCACGCTCGACTACCTGCGGGTGCGCGGCGCGATCCTGATCGGCATTGTCGGCGTGACGGTGCTGAGCTTTTTCTTCGGCGGCAATCAGTTCCACGGCATCGTCTCCGCGCCGCCGTCCATCTCGCCGACGCTATTCCAGCTCGACATCCGCGCGGCGCTCTCCACCGGCATCCTGAATGTGGTGCTGGTGTTCTTCCTCGTCGAACTGTTCGATGCGACCGGCACGCTGATGGGCGTCGCCAATCGCGCGGGGCTGCTGGTCGAAGGCAAGATGCACCGGCTGAACCGCGCGCTGCTCGCGGACAGCACCGCGATCCTGGCCGGCTCGATGCTCGGTACGTCGTCGACCACCGCATACATCGAAAGCGCGTCGGGCGTACAGGCGGGCGGGCGCACCGGCGTCACCGCGATCACGGTGGCCGTGCTGTTTCTCGCGGCGCTCTTTTTCGCGCCGCTCGCGGCCGTCGTGCCCGGCTACGCGACGGCGCCGGCGCTGCTGTACGTGTCGTGCCTGATGCTGCGCGAAATGCTCGACCTGCCCTGGGACGACGCGACCGAAGTCGTGCCGGCCGCGCTCACCGCGCTGCTGATGCCGTTCACCTATTCGATCGCCAACGGGGTCGCGTTCGGCTTCATTTCGTATGCCGGGCTGAAGCTGCTGACCGGCCAGGCGCGCAAGGTAAAGCTGGTGGTGTGGATCATCGCGGCGATATTCCTGTTCCGCTATTTCTACCTCGGCAGCGAATAAGCGCAGGCCAGCCTGACGGCCGCGACATGCGCGGGCGCGCAGGACGCGCGAAATCGGGCGCGGTTCGACGCATGTCGGGCCGCGCCCGCGCCACATCTGGGCGTGGATCGACGATGGTTGATTGACGGTGCCCATACGCATCGGGCACCGTTTATCATCCAACGATTCCGAAACGATCGACCTGGCCGCTGGAGTCTGCGCATGTCTTACACCCGCTCCACCGACCGTTACACCTCGCCCGCGATTTTCTTCCACTGGGCCATTTTTCTGCTGGTCGCGCTAGCTTAGCTGGCGATCGAAATACGCGGGCCGCGCGGCTCGGACAGCCGGGCGTTCTGGACCAGCGTGCATTTCTGGGCGGGCACGCTCGTCCTGGTTCTGGCCGTGCCGCGCCTGCTCTGGCGACTGTGGGCGGGCGCCCCGGAGGAAATCACCGGCAACCCGCTGCTCACCCTCGTCTCGCGCGCGGCGCATCTTGCGCTTTACTTCTTTATCTTCGCGCAACCGCTGCTCGGCATATTGATGGTCAATGCCGGGGGACGGCCGGGGACCCTCGCGTGGGTCAATCTCAGCTTCACGCTGATCGGCGCGGATTCCATCGCGCGGCCCTTGCTCAGAGACGCGCATGAGTGGCTCGGCAATGTGTTCTATTGGGTGATCGGCCTGCATGCGCTGGCGGCGATCGCACATCACGTGGTGTTCGAGGACCGGTCGTTGCGGCGGATAATTTGAGGCCCGCTGTGAACGTTGGCATGGCAGGCGCGCACAAATTCGCATGGCGCCTGAAGCGCCTGCACTGAACACGTTTCTTTGATGTACCGCGCGCAAGACACCAGCAGGCACGGCGATGAACGACAGCTGCGCAAAGCTGCCGCAGCCTGTTTGAACGGCTCACGCCGCGCTCAGGTTTCGACGACCCGTGGTTTCGCGCGGCTTTGCTTCTCCGTTCGAGCATATGAGCGTTCGAGCGCCGTAAGACGCACGAAACGCCGTCAATCAGTTACGCCAGTTCGCCTCGTAGAACCGCACATAGCCGCTTCTGAGCACGAGACACTGCGCCCGCGTTTCCGACAACAAACGGCGCGTGGCGGCCTCGATGCGGGCCCGGTGCGTGTCGAATGCGACGACCATGTCCTCCAGACGCGGGGACGCAGCGCCGAAGTGATCTTCGAGCGCTTCCGCGGTGATCATGCATTCCACCCTCTGCCCATCGACCATTGCGGGGAACGCCAAGGTGAGTTCGCGACCTGAATATTCAGGAGTTTCATTGGGGAAAAGGATCTGCATGGGTTCACCTGGAAGGTTGGGTGCCGCGCATGTGTGACCTGTTGATGCGCGCGCCGGTTGCATCCGATCGCGCCAGCAGCTCCCTCCTCCTTGTCCAATGCTGACGGCGCGGGCTCGTCACCCCGCTGCAGCGCATTCGTAATTCGCGGCTCGCGGAGGTGAATTGATTCACTGTAGACGAGTTCGGGCGCGGCGCAAGTTTTCCTTGCTGTTTGCCTGATTCTGGTGCGCCACGCGTCTTTCTGCGGCGTGCGGCAAGCGCGGCCTCGGTGTTTTCGCTGCCGTGCAGCGCGCGCTTCGTCCTGTAAGATCGGTGTTCGGCCGCATGCGCGCATGGTGCGCTGCGGCATCGAACGACGGGCAACGCACCCGTCGCGCGTCCGATCACTGGAGACATGCCTTGACCCGTCGTCCTGTCTCGCCGGCCAGCATCGGCCGGCCCGATGTCATTGCGCAAGCTCATGCGCGCTCGCTCGAAATCGGCCTGCGCGCGTCCGAAGCGCCGGACTTTCAGCCACTGCGCCAACCCGCGCTGCGTGAGCTGGTCGAGCGCAATCAATCGCTGTACACCCATGCGCTGCCCGTCATGGAGACGCTGCACGCGCAGATCGTCGACACGCAAAGCATGGTGCTGCTCACCGACCACCGCGGCGTGATCCTGCACAGTCTCGGCGACAGAGACTTCGTCGAAAAAGCCAATCGCGTCGCGTTGTGTCCGGGGGTGTCGTGGGCCGAAGCGGATCGCGGCACCAATGCGATCGGCACCGCGCTCGTCGATAGACAGCCGACCGTCGTCCATGCGGACGAGCACTTCCTGCACGCGAACCGGATTCTCACCTGCTCGTGCGCGCCGATTGCGGACCCGTTCGGGCGCACCATCGGCGCGCTCGACGTGAGCGGCGACACGCGCGGCTTTCACAAGCACACGCTGGCGCTCGTCAGAATGTCGGCGCAGATGATCGAAAATCATCTGTTCTCCAATCAATTCGCCGACGCGATTCGCGTGCACTTTCACGCGCGCGCAGAATTCATCGGGACGCTGTTCGAAGGGCTGGCGGCGTTTGCGCCGGACGGCACGTTTCTATCGGCGAACCGCAGCGCGCTGTTCCAGTTCGGCCAGCCGCTCGCCGAACTACAACGGCAACCGTTCGACGCGCTGTTCGGCTGCGCCTTCGCGAGCCTGTTGCAGCAGATCGCCCGCGCGCCTGGCGAAAGCATTCTGTTGACGCTGCGCAGCGGCGTGCGGGTGGTTGCGCGCGGGGAATATGCGGCGCCGCGCTATGTCGCGCCGCTGGAGGACGTTGGCGGCGTGACGCGTGCGCCGCTCACCGGCGGTTCGCGTCACACGGTGCGCGCGGCCGAGCCGGCGCCGCCGGCCACACTCGAAACGCTCGACACCGGCGACGCGCAAGTCGCGGCGATTTTGCGGCGCGTCGCCAAACTGCGAGGCCGCGATATTCCGATTCTCGTGCTCGGCAAAACCGGCACCGGCAAGGAGTGGCTCGCGCGCGCGATCCATCACGATTCACCGCGGCGGGCCGCGCCGTTCATTGCGCTCAATTGCGCGTCGTTGCCCGAGACGCTGATCGAAGCGGAGCTGTTCGGTTACGAGGACGGCGCGTTCACCGGCGCGAAAAAGCGCGGCAGCGTCGGCAAGATCGTGCAGGCCGACGGCGGCACGCTGTTCCTCGATGAAATCGGCGATATGCCGCTCGCCCAGCAGGTGCGTCTGATGCGCGTGCTGCAGGAACGCACCGTCGTGCCGCTCGGCGGCACACGGGCGATTCCGGTCGATCTGCGGATCGTCTGCGCGACCCACCGCAACCTGCGCGAGATGATCGACGCGGGCACTTTCCGCGAAGACCTGTATTACCGGATCAACGGACTCGTCGTGACCTTGCCGGCGCTGCGCGAGCGCACCGATCTCGCCCCGCTGGTCGCGCGCATGCTGGCCTTGCAGCCGGAGGGCGAGCGCTTGCCGCGGCGCGTTTCCGACGCCGTGCTGGAGCGGTTCACGCAATGCCGCTGGCCAGGCAATCTGCGGCAACTGGCGAACGTGCTGCGCACCGCGAGCATCATGGCCGAAGGCGCGGAACAGATCGAACTGGAAGATTTGCCGGACGACTTTTTGCAGGATTGTGTGGATGTGGTGGCTGCGGGGCGCGTGCAAGCGGCTCCCTTCCGCCAAGGCGACTTAGGTGACTCAGGCGACTTAGACGACTCAGGTGGCGGCGACGGCGGACGCGGCGCGGCGCAAGCGTCTGCGCAGCAGGCGTCGGCACGGATGGAAGATTGGCAGACCGCGCTGATCGCGCAGACGCTCGCGCGGCTCGATGGCAATGTGTCGGCCGCAGCCCGGGAGTTGGGGCTGGCGCGCAATACGGTGTATCGGTATTTGCGGCGCGGGGGGACGACGCATTGAGGATGGCGGTGCGGGGGAAATGGCGTTTTATGTTTGGCGCCGGCGTTCTGCGAGCGGTGCTCCGTGTGCGGCATTTCGCATCTGGCGTTCGACGTTCAGCGTTCGGCGGCCACACCCTGATCCCGCGCTGCAACCGTCGCAACCAACAATCGCTCAACGTAGATCCCCCCAACGCGATCATCCGCAACCTCCAGCCGATGAATCCCGCCCCCGCCCATCGCGTGTAAAGTGTGGCGCACCCAGCCACGCATTCACACGATGTCAGATCCAACCCGCCCGCCTCTCGTTCGCATCGAGCCGCTCGGCCAAAGCTTCGAAGCGCCCGATTCGCTGACCATCCTCGAAGCCGCCGGCTTCGCGAATCTGCGTCTGCCGCGCTCCTGCCGCAACGGCACGTGCCGCACATGCCTCTGCAAAATGACAGCCGGCCATGTGCGCTACACGATCGAGTGGCCGGGTCTTAGCCGGGAAGAAAAAGCGGAAGGCTATATCCTGCCGTGCGTGGCGATAGCGGAAACCGACGTGGTGATCGAAGCGCCGGATGCAATCGAATTGCCGCCGACGCCGTCCCGCCGCAACGAGACGGGATGAAGCGCGGCGCGCCGCGTTGCACCGCGCGCCACTTGTCTCACACGGGGCTTAACGCCCGTTGCCCATCGCGCGGGCGATTTTCTTGTCGGTGTTGTACTGGCTCAGCGCATACACCGACCAGATCGCGGCCGGAATCCAGCCGATCAGCGTGATCTGCAAAATCAGGCAGATGATGCCCGCAAACGGGCGGCCGATCGTGAAGAACTGCAGCCACGGCAGAATGATGGCAAGCAATAAACGCATTCAGATTTCCTGTTTGTGTTGCATGGGGGTGCGCTTGCCCTGGGATAAGCCAGGGCGCGCCTGGTTAGATCGGTGCGAAGCGCGGCACCTTGGTGCCTTCCTGTTCGACGAGCTCGAAAAACACCGAAGCGGGACGCGTCCAGATCGTACCATTGCTGGCTTTGTAGACGACCATCGTGACCGTCGGATGGGACTCCAGCGTTGCCTCGCAAATCCGTTCGTAAATACCGCCTTTGTAGTGCCGGTAGCGCACCCTGTCCGTCCTCGTCGAATGAATGAAAACCGCTACGCTTCGGCGCGGCGACGTTTTGAACGCGGCCCCAAAAGGGACTTCCTTCGGGGGCGTCAGCCGCCCTCTTTCATCTGCTTCAGAATCTTGTAGACAGTGGCGCGCCCCATCGTCAGCACGGCGGCCACGTAGTTCGCGGAACTGCGGCCACGAAACGCGCCCTGCGCATGCAATGCCTCGACGATTTCCCGCTTGTGTTCGCGCGTGAGCGCATTGATGCCGATCTGCCGCTCGCGCAGCCACGTGTGCAGATACGTGTTGATGCGGTCCTGCCAGTCGTCGCGGAACAGGTCTTCCGCGGGCGCATCCGTGAGCGTGCCGCCCTTGATGAACAGATCGAGCGTCGAGCGCACGTCCTCGAACACCGCGATATTGAAGTTGATGCACAACATGCCGGCCGGCTTGCCGCCGTCGTCGAACAGGATGTTGCTCACGCAGCGCATGCGCCGGCCGTCCCAGTTCAGCTTCTCGTAGGGGCCGATGGTCTGGCCGCGCGCCGCATAGTGCACTTCGTCGAGGACCGACGGCCCGCCGACTTCGAGCTTCGACAGATTGTTCACGAGGTACGCGATGGTCTGGGTGCGCAGGTCGTGAATCACCACTTCGGCGCACGGGTAGAGCAGCGCCGCGATACCGTCGGCGATCGGAGCGTAACGCTCCAGCAGCAGGTCTTTCACAGGAGACACGTTTGGGTTGCGCATTGGGAATCGCAGTGTTCGAAGGATGCGGCGCCGGCCTCGCACACGCGAAGCGCGGCACAAGCGCCGATGCCGGCAAGCCATACGCGGCAACTCGCCATTGTAGCCATCCCGCCCGGCCGCCGCGACCATCGCGAGCATCGCGCCGATCGCGCCGCACCGCTCAAAAGCCCGCCACCGCCGCGCAAACGATTTTTGTCCGCCTGGCGACGCGATTTTTTTCGTGCGATAAACGAATCCACCATTCCACGGAGCAGCCGATGGCCACACTCGAAGCGTTTCGCGCCGTGCTCGACGACAAAGGCACGCCGGAGATCATCCGCAATCACATCATTGATTCGCTGCAATACGCGCTGCGCAATCACGGGCAGATCTTCACGTCGAAGGAAGTCGAATGGCTCGCCGGCTGGGATGACGCGCGCATTCCGCTCGCCGCGACGCGCGAGCTGCACAAGCGCGTCGCCGAAACCTCGCGCTGAAGCACGGTCGCACCGGCCGGCCGATCGACGCCGGCACCGTCGCCGTGCGACGCGTGGCACGCGCTGCGCCGCTCATGCGCAGCGCGCCGCAAGCGACCTGTAAAACACCCGCAAAGCCGCGCCGGCTCGGCGATTTGCCCGCGCGTGGAAGTTTTTGCTATCCAATCAGGCCCATTTAGTGCATCATATTGGAATAGCTGCATCCCGCATTCGTAGCACCGGCAACACCGGGCAGTCCCAAACCGGCATCTCCGCACCACCCCCGACTGTTCGACCGCCGCCCGTCGGCGATCCCGTCACTCCGGCAATGCGCCGCATGCATTCGCCGTCGCGAGTTGTACTGCTGAGTGGTTCAGCTTTACGCGCCCGATGTCTGCGCGACTTCAGCGTGTTTCTTCTCCATCGAATCCGCGACTTTACGCGGCCGCGCTCAAGCCCTTGCCAACGGGCCTGTGCCAACTTTTTCCATGGCGGCGCGCCCCTGGGTGCAGCGCCGCCGGCCGTCTTGCCGCGCGTAACACGCGTGACATGTCGGCGACGTAATACAGGACATGTGCCTCATGAAATCAGCTGTCAAGACGTACAAGGGTTATGAGATTCACCCGCTCGTTTATCCGCGCCGCCCGGCGGACGGTCAAACGAGCCGCAATCCGGACGCGGGCTACGACGCGTCGGTGCGCATCTGCCGCGTGGGCGCCGACGCCGCGGCCGACGGCCGGGTGTTCCGTCTGCAGTACCTGTTTCCGTTCGACGGCACGGGCAAGGCGCGCATTGCGTGCATGGCCCACGCCGAGCAACTGATCGACGGCCAGGTGGATGGCCAGTCCGTCGCCGATCTTTGAGCGGTACCATCAGCGCATAGCGCTGATGCCGCGACCACAGCGGGTGCGAAACCGCTGTCAACCGTATTCGATGCTGCGCCAACCGGCCCCGCCGGCGAGCAGCACCCCGTTATCCCATCGACCAGGAGTTATGCATGGCGAAAGAAGAACTGCTTGAACTTGACGGTATCGTCGACGAAGTACTTCCGGACAGCCGTTACCGCGTGACGCTCGACAACGGCGTCGTGGTTGGCGCTTACGCGTCCGGACGCATGCGCAAGAATCACATCCGTATTCTCGCGGGCGACCGCGTGACGCTGGAACTGTCGGTCTACGACCTGACCAAAGGGCGGATCAACTTCCGCCACAAAGACGAGCGCGCCAGCGGTGGCGGTGCTGCTCGCAGCAATTCGCAATTCCGTCGCCGTTAAGGGCCGACGGCACGCTGAGTACACAGCACAGCGCCTCTGCTTGAGGTGATGTGACCCGGCGTGAGCCATTGCGAATCGAGTTGTACGCGAAGCGTTTTGCGCGCCATCTCCGGCTTGACTCGGTGATTGATTGAATCGGGCCTGAACGGCGCGCCGCGGCGCCGCTGGAGCGTCACGCGTGCCCTGCGCGTGTTTTCCGTTTTTCCATGGTTTGCTGTGGCATCGTGGGCAATCGCCTCGTGCTCGCAAGCCAGTTGTTCAAGCCGCAGGACTTAAGCCGCAGCTCGCGCGCGGCCAGTCGCCGGGGCAGCCTTCGCGTTTCGGCTTTGGCGTCTTTCCCGCACGCGGCGATCTCCGCCACTTCAGCACGGCGTCCTATCAGCGGTCGATAAGTACAACTTCTTTCTACAGCCCGAACACCGCTCCGAGATCCTCTCCGGCGGCGCTTTTGCGCACCTGCTCCACCACCCGCTCTTCCAGCTCCGACAGATGCTCGCGCATTGCCGCCAATGCCGCTGGCAGATCGCCGCCATCGAGCGCTTCGATGATGTGCGCGTGCTCGTCGGCGGAACAGGCCGAGCCCTTCGACGGATCGAACAGCGCCTTGTACAGCTCGGTCTTCGCGACCAGTTGCCCGACCAGCCCGAGCAACTCGGTGCCACCCGCCAGTTCCGTCAGCAGCACATGAAACTGGCCCGCGAGCCGCACGGATTCGTCGATGGCTCCCGCGCGCAGCGCCTTCTCTTCGCTGCGCACATGCGCGCGCAAGCGGCGCTTGTGCGCAGCGCTCAAAGCCCCGCACAACGCCGCGACGATACCCGCTTCGACGATCTGCCGCGCCCGGTACACCTGCCGAATGTCCTCTTCCGATGGCGACGGCACGAACGCGCCGCGATTCGCCTCGAGCACCAGCTTGCCCTCGAAGCCGAGCCGCGCCAGCACCTTGCGCAACGCACCTCGCGTGCAGCCGAACGCGGCCGCGAGATCCCGTTCGACCAGTTGCGCGCCCGGCCGCAGACGCCCTTGCAGCAATGCCGAGGTAATCGACGCGTAGATGCGTTCTTCGACGCTGAGCGAATCACTGCCGGCGGCGCTGTGGACGGGCGTGTCTGCGGCGGCCTCGGTTTGGGTGTTGGCGGATGAGGACCGCCGGGAGCGTGGAGCCATGGATTCAGTAACCGGGAACGGAGCGATCTCGACCGGCATTCTAGCCGCGGCACGCAGCCGATGCTGGTGGAAAACAATTAAGTTGCGACTCCAGCCGGACCTCTCCTACTGGCCGGCACCCTCGCCCTATGCCGCGAGCTATACCGGACATCAGAAAAATGGTTAACCATAAAATGGTATTATGGTTGACCAAAACGGGTTTCACAACGTTACTCGGCGCTCTGCGATCCACGCGCGTCGCGCCCTCAGGCCCGTTGATTGCCAAGCCCGCCGCCACTTGCGCGCGCGGTTTTTACCGCCGCGTCCAACGTGCGTCGTCCGGCGCGGCGCCCATCTTCCGTATCCAGGTCCATCGTGAATTCGCACTCCAGCGCCAGCGCCGCCCACACTCCCGCCGACCACGCCGCCACCGCGCTGACGTGGCACGACCTCGTGTGGCTCGGCGCGATCGTCGTGATCGCTATCAACCTGCGCCCGCTGCTGACATCGATCAGCCCGCTGATGACGACGATTCGCGACGCCACCGGCCTCAGCTTCTACGGCGCTTCGTTGCTGACCAGCCTGCCGGTCGTCGCGATGGGCATCGGCGCGTTCGGCGCGGGCGCGCTGACCCGCAGCGTCGGCGAAACGCGCGGCGTCGCGCTCGGTCTGCTGGCGATCGCGCTGGCCTGCGCGGCGAGATGGACGGCCGCGAGCGGCGCCGCGCTGCTCGCGACAGCGATCCTGGCCGGCGCGGGCGTCGCGGCGATCCAGGCGCTGTTGCCCACTGTCATCAAGCAACGCTTTCACACGCGCGTGCCCCTGGCGATGGGCGTGTTCTCCGCCTCCATCATGGGCGGCGGCGGACTCGGCGCGAGCTTGAGCCCGTGGGTGAGCCGCGCGACACAGTCATGGCATGCCGGCCTCGCGGTATGGGCGATGCCGGCCTGCATCGCGCTGCTCGGCTGGTGGTTTTTGAATCGCCAGCTTTCGAAGCGCGAGGCAATGCAGACCGCGCCGGCGCACGCAGCGGCGTTTTCGCCGTGGAGCACACGGCGCGCATGGACGCTCGGGCTCTACTTCGGCATCGTCAACGGGGGTTATACGAGCCTCGTCGCGTGGCTGCCGGCGTTCTATCAGCAGCGCGGCGCGAGCGTCGCGGCGAGCGGCTCGCTGCTGGCGGGAATGACGGTCTTTCAGGCCGGGGCCGCCTTGTTGCTGCCGCTGGCCGCGGCGCCGTTCCGTGACCGCCGGCCCTGGTTGATGCTGGGTCTGTCGGCGCAATTGTTCGGACTACTGGGCTTGATAATCTGGCCCGACGCGCTGCCGCTCGTATCGATTGGCGTGGCGGGCGCGGGGCTCGGCGGCACCTTTTCGCTCACGCTCGTCACCGCGATGGACCACTCGGCCGATCACCGCGTGGCCGGCAAGCTGGTCGCGTTCACGCAGGGCGTCGGCTTTATCGTGGCGGCGATCGCCCCAGTCGTGGCCGGTCTCGTGCGCGGCTGGAGCGGCGGCTTCGGAGCCGCGTGGGTCATGCTGGCCTGCTGCGTCGCCGCGATGATGGCGCTGACCATGCTGTTTTCGCCGCACAGCTACGGCGACTGGCGCTGACGGGCCGAGCGGCGCGGGCATGCGCCGCTTCGGTGCATTTGGTTCGCGTGCCCCGAGCGGGTGCAACGTCGCGCGCGGAAGCCGCCGGTAAGTCCGTGATTGCCTTACGGTGACGGGCGTAGGGGTTGTCTGGCATACCTGTTGCTTTAATACACTCAGCCGCCGACAAAATCCCACCCCATGCTGCGTGTTCTCCTCGTAACCGATACCGACAAGCCCATCGGCGATCTGCGCGATGCCCTCGCGCTGCTTGGCTGCGAGATGCTGGCCGGCACGGCGACGCCGCAGGCGCTGCATCGCGCGGTGCAGAACGAGCGGCCCGACGTGATCATCATCGACACGGAATCGCCATCGCGCGACACGCTCGAACAGCTCGCGGTAATGAACGCGACCGCGCCCCGGCCGGTGCTGATGTTCAGTCACGACGCCAACCAGCAGTTGATCCGCGACGCAGTCAACGCGGGCGTCACCGCCTATCTCGTCGAAGGCCTCGCGACGGAGCGGCTCGCGCCGATCCTCGAAGTCGCGCTCGCGCGTTTTGCGCAGGAATCGCAGTTGCGCGAACGCCTCGCACAAGTCGAGAACGAGCTTGCCGAACGCAAGCTGATCGATCGCGCCAAACGCCTGCTGATGGATCAGCAGAAAATCACCGAACACGCCGCCTACGCCATGCTGCGCAAACGCGCGATGAACCAGGGCGTCAAACTCGCCGAAGTCGCGCGCGCGGTCGTCGCGTCGGCCGACTCGCTCAAATGAAGCGCCGCTCATGAATACTTCCGCATCCATCGCCGCATCTTCCCCAGCCGGGCGGCTCGAAAAGACCCATTTGCGGCTTGGCTTCGTGGCGCTGTCCGACGCCGCGCCGCTCGTCGCCGCGAAACTGCTCGAATTCGGCCACGCGCATGGGCTGACACTCGAACTCCAGCGCCAGCCGTCATGGGCCGCCGTGCGCGACAAGCTGCTCTCGGGCGATCTCGACGCGGCGCACACGCTGTATGGGCTCGTCTACGGCGTGCAGCTCGGGCTCGGCGGTCCGCGAACGGACATGGCCGTGCTGATGGTGCTCAACCGCAACGGCCAGGCCGTCACGCTGTCGAACCGGCTCGCCGATGCGCTCGCCGAACACGGCAGCTTGCCCAAGGCGCTGGCAACGCTCGGCCGCAAGCCCGTGTTCGCGCAGACCTTTCCCACCGGCACGCATGCGATGTGGTTGTACTACTGGCTCGCGTCGCAGGGTGTCGATCCGTTGCGCGATATCGAGAGCGTCGTGATTCCGCCGCCGCAAATGGTCGCCGCGCTCGCCGAGGACAAGCTCGACGGGCTGTGTGCCGGCGAGCCGTGGAATGCGTTGGCTGAAGCGCAACGCGTCGGCAGAACGGTGGCTTATACGAGCGAAGTGTGGCCCGAACATCCCGAGAAGGTGCTCGCTTGCCGGCGCGATTTTGTCGACGCGAATCCGAACGCGACGCGCGCGCTCGTGCAGACGATGCTCGAAGCGTGCCGCTGGCTGGACGGCGCGGGAAATCGCGAGGAGATTGCGCGCTGGCTCGCGCGGCCCGACTACATTGGCATTGATGAAGCGTCGATCGCCGCGCGGCTCGGTGTTGATGCGGCCATGTCAGGCATCCCGCCCGTGCGGTTTTTCGACGACGGCGCGGCCAACTATCCGCATCCATTCGAAGGCGCGTGGTTTCTCACGCAGTTCGAGCGCTGGGGGATGATCGACGCGCGCGCCGACTACGCGCAGATCGCGGCACGGATCAACCAGACGCAGTTGTATCGCGAAGCGGCCGCGCGGGTGAACGTGGCGGTGCCCGGCGAGGACGTGACGCGGGTTCTGATCGACGGCGAGGCGTGGGGGAGCAGCACGGCGCCGGCCGGCTATGCGCGGCGCTTTTCGATTCGCCGCTAGCAGATAAAGAATAAGGCGCTTGGGCGGTCGTTGCCGCCCAAGCGCCTCGTGCACCGAGTCGTTACACGCATGATGTCCGCGCGAATCGCGCGAACACCATGCGAGCCACATTAGAAGTTGAAGTTGTCGATATTGCTCGCGTCGAACGTGGTCGGCGGTCCGAGAATGATTTCGCCTTTCGGCCCGATCGTGCGCTTGCCGAGTTTGCCGGCATCGAACGATTCGCCTTCCTTGCCGCTGATCTTGCCCGAGGACAGCGCCGCCGCCGCATAAGCCGCCAGGTAACCGAGCTGGTTCGGGTCCCACAACTGGAACGCGGTCACGGTGCCGTTCTTCACGAACGCGCGCATCTGGTTCGGCGTGCCCAGCCCCGTCACGGCGACCTTGCCCTTGCTCGACGACGACGAGATATAGCGCGCGGCCGCGGCAATGCCGACCGTGGTCGGCGCGACGATCGCCTTCAGATTCGGATACGCCTGCAACAAGCCCTGCGTCTCGACGAACGATTTCTGGTCGTCATCGTTGCCATAGGCGATCTTCACGAGCTTGATCTTCGAGTATTCCGGCTTCTTCAACTCCTCCTGCATCCACTTGATCCACGTGTTCTGGTTGGTCGCGTTCGGCGTGGCCGACAGCACCGCGAACTCGCCCTCGCCGCCCATCAGTTTCGCCACCAGCTGCACCTGACCACGGCCGATGCCTTCCGCGTTCGCCTGGTTCACGAACAGCTGGCGGCCCTCGGGCGCCGTGTCGGAGTCGAAGGTCACGACCTTGATGCCCTGCCCCATCGCTTTCTTCAG
This sequence comes from Paraburkholderia sp. RL18-085-BIA-A, assembly GCF_046027075.1. Taxonomy (NCBI): domain Bacteria; kingdom Pseudomonadati; phylum Pseudomonadota; class Betaproteobacteria; order Burkholderiales; family Burkholderiaceae; genus Paraburkholderia; species Paraburkholderia sp. RL18-085-BIA-A. The sequence continues at coordinate 47,759 of NZ_JARESU010000025.1, forward strand.
ATACGGCACCACCGCATTCGCGTCGTTGGCCGCGATCACGATCGCATCCTGGTGCTGCGTGATCAGCGTGTTGATGTACTGCACCTGCGAAGAGGCGCCCGCATCCGACGGCCCCACCACCTTGCCCACGCCGCCGAATTCCTTGATCGCGGCCATGCCGCCGTCGTCGGCGATCACTTCATACGGGTTGTTGATCTGCTTCGGTACGAACGCGATCTTCAGGCCGCTTTTCAGGTCCGCGGCGGACACCGCGCAACTGACCGCAAGCAATGCGGCGCAAAGCGCGGCTGTGCCGGTGTGACGTAGAAGAGGTTTGAACATGAAGTGTCTCCTGCCTTGTTGTTGGACGTGGTGGTGTCCGGGTTATCGGTTGTTGGACTTTCTCTTCGCTGACAGCTTTAAGACGACGTTATAAAGAAGAAGCGGACTTCGCGATGAAGCGCCGGTCGCGCGCCGCGCGCCAGCGGGCGACCAGATTCGGTATCAGCACCGAGGCCAAAAGCAGCACGCCGGTGACGACGGTCAGCGTTTCGCTGGACACGTCGTCGAGCGTCAACGCGTTTTTCAGCACGCCGATGATCAGCAGCGACAGCAGCACGCCGATCATCGAGCCGCGTCCGCCGAAGATGCTCACGCCGCCGAACAGCACCGCCGCGATCACCGACAGCTCGAAGCCTTCGCCGTTATCGCCCCGCGCGCTGGTGAAGCGCAGCGTGTAGACCACTCCGGCCAGCGCGCTCATCAAGCCGGACAGCACGAACAGGCGCAGCCGAATCTTCGTCACTTCAATGCCGGAGAACGCCGCGGCGGTCGGATTCGCGCCGATCGCGTACAGGCTGCGGCCGAACGCGGTGGACTGCAGCAGCACGGTGAACAGCACCGCGCCCACGATCACGATCACGAACGGCAACGGAATGAAACTCGCGCCGAGCGTGTCCATGCCGAACGCCGTGTACGCCGGCGGGAAATCCGCCACCGCCTGGTCGCCGAGCAGCACATACGCGAGGCCGCGAAACAGCGCCAGCGTACCGATCGTCACCGCGAGCGAAGGCAGGTTGAGTTTGACGATCACGAGTCCGTTCAGCAGCCCGGCCAACGCGCCAGCAATCAGCACGAGGACGATCACGACCGGCATCGGCAAGCCCATGTGCCATAGCACGCCCATCAACGCGCTCGACGCGCCCAGCACCGACGCCACCGACAGATCGATTTCGGCGGCGACGATGATCAAGGTCATCGGCAGCGCCATCAATGCGATCTCGGTCAGATCGGCCAGCACGTTGCTCAGATTCGCGCCGGTGAGAAACACCGGCGACAGCCAGCGTCCCAGCCCGAGCGACAGAATCAGCACGATCACCAGCAGTACTTCCCATTGCAACGGGGTTTCGCGTTTGCGCGTCAGCAGCGCGGAATCGGGTTTAGCCATGATCGCGTTTCCTCATCATGCGTTTGGCGACTGAGCGGGCCAGCAAGGTATCGGCGGTAATCGCGGCGACGATCAGCGCGCCTTCGATCGCCTGCTCCCAGAACGGCGACACATGCAACACCACCAGCGCGATGCTGATCACGCCGAGCACCAGCGCGCCGAGCGTGGCGCCGAGAATCGTGCCAATGCCCCCTGTGATCGCAACGCTGCCGACCACCGCCGCCGCGACCACCTGCAATTCGATGCCCTTCGCGGTGCTGGCGTCGACTGTGCCGAAGCGGGCCAGCCACAACGCGCCCGCGAAACCGGCGATCGCCCCCGACAACAGAAAGCCCGACATCACGCGCCGCTCGACGTTCACACCCGCGAGGCGCGCGGCCTCAGGATTCGAGCCGATTGCGTAGTGTTCACGGCCGCCGCGAAACTGCTTCAGGTACACCGCGAGGCCGACCAGCACGACGAGCGCGATCAGCGCGAGGTTCGGGATGCCGAGCAGCGTGCCGGTCGCGAGCCGTGAATACGCGTCGGGCAGACTGGTCGCGTTGATCTGGCCGCCGTGCACCCACGCGTAATCCGCGCCGCGAAAGATGTACAGCGTGGACAGCGTCGCCACCAGCGACGGCACGCGCCCCACCGCGACCAGCAGCGCGTTGATGCCGCCCGCCACGAGACCGATGACGAGCCCGGCCGCCAGCGCGACGAGCACCGGCATGTGCGGAAAGGCGACGTACAGACTGCCGACCGCATACGCGCTGATGCCGACCGTCGAGCCGACCGACAGATCGATATGCCGCATCAGGATCACCACCGTCATGCCGGCCGTCAGCAAGCTGATGATCGACACGTTCAGCAGCACGTCGCGCAGATTCTGCAGGTTAAGAAACTGCGGTTTCGCGAGCCCCGTGCCGACGATCAACAGAATCAGCACGACGAACAGCGTGGTCTCGCGGCTCTTCGCGATGCTCGCGACGAAACCGCCCGGCGTGCTGCCGGAGCGCTTCGGCAGCGGCGGCTGAACCGGCGCGGGATGAGTCGAGGAATGGCGCATCATGCTGCGTGCCCTAACGGTGGAAGCGGTTGACCGAGCGCGGCGCCCATGATGCGCTCCTCGTCGGCGTCGGCGCGCGCTATATCCGCGCTGATACGTCCCTCGTGCATCACCAGCACGCGGTCGGCCATGCCGAGCACTTCCGGCAATTCGCTCGAAATCATCAGCACCGCCATGCCTTCGCTCACCAGTTCGGCCAGCGCGCGATACACCTCGGCTTTCGCGCCGACGTCGATGCCGCGCGTCGGTTCGTCGATGATGAGCACCTTCGGGCCGGTGGCGAGCCACTTGCCGAGCACGACCTTCTGCTGGTTGCCGCCCGACAACGTGCCGACCGGCGCACTGGGATCGCCCGCTTTCAGGCGCAGGCGTGTACCCCATTCGCTGGCGAGTTGCGTCTCGCTGCGCGTCGAGATCAGGCCATGTTTCACGAGCCGTCCGAGCACTGTCATCGACGCGTTGCGCGCGATGCTCAGCTCAAGCGCGAGCCCCTGCTGGCGCCGGTCTTCCGGCACCAGCGCGAGGCCGGCGCGCACCGCGGCGGCGGGCCGGCCCGTCGTCAGACGCTCGCCACCGAGCCAGATTTCGCCCGCATCGAGCGGATCGATGCCGAAGATCGCGCGCGCGACTTCACTGCGTCCCGCGCCGACGAGACCGGCCAGCGCGACGATCTCGCCGGCGCGCACGTCGAACGAAATGTCCTTGAAGACGCCCACGCGCGTGAGGCCGCGCACCGACAGCCGCACTTCGCCCGGCGGCCGATCGGCCTTCGGATAGAACGTCTCCAGATCGCGGCCGACCATCTTCGCGACAATCGACTCGGTGGTGAGATCGGCGGTCAGTCCGTCGAACACTTTCGCGCCGTCGCGCATGATGGTCACGCGTTGTGTCAGCGCGAATACTTCGTCGAGCCGGTGCGTGATGAACAGAATCGCGACGTCGCGCTCGCGCAGCTTGCGCACGATCGCGAAGAGCCGCTCCACTTCGGGTAGCGACAGTGCGGCGGTCGGCTCGTCCATAATCAGCACGTTGGCGTTCAGCGACAACGCCTTGGCGATTTCGATCACCTGCTGATCGGCAATCGACAAGCCGCGCACCAGTTGATCCGCGCGCAGGTCGACGCCGAGCGATGCCAGCAGGCCATCCACTTCGCGCCGCATCGCGTCGTATTGAATGCGGCCGATGCGGTCGACCGGCTGCCGTCCCATGAAGATGTTTTCCGCAATCGAGAGATCGAAGAACAACGTCGGTTCCTGATAGATGACCGCGAGCCCGGCGTCGCGCGCTTCGGCGGGCGTCGCGAAGCGGCGCGGCGCGCCGTCCACCAGCAGTTCGCCGGTATCCGGCTGATGCACGCCGGCGAGAATCTTCACGAGCGTCGACTTCCCCGCGCCGTTCTCGCCGAGCAGCGCATGCACTTCGCCCGGCCACAGCGCGAGATCGCCGTCGGACAACGCACGGACGCGGCCGAATGATTTACTCGCGTGCCGCAGTTCGAGCCTGGGCGTTGCGGATCTGGATTGCTGCACTGCCTGTCTCCTACTTTCTTTGTTCGCGTTCGGGGGTGCGTCAGCGGCCTCAGATGCGATAGCAGCGTTCCGCGTTACCGCGAAACAGCGCGTCTTTCTCGGCGACGCTCGCGCCGTCGACAATCGACGCATACGCCCGCCACAGGTCCGCATAAGAACCGAACAGCCGGTCGACCGGAAAATTCGACGCGAACATCGCGCGCTCGACGCCGAACGCATCGATCGTTTCGAGCACATAAGGCCGCAGGCTTTCGACGGTCCAGCGATGGTCGAACATCGCGAGTCCGCTGATCTTCACCGCGACGTTCCTGCAACCCGCGAGCAACCGCATCCCGTCGCGCCACGCGCGATACCCGGCGACGCTGCTGCGGTCCACGAACATGCCCGCATGGTTGACGATGAACTGCGTGTCGCCATGCGCGCGCGCCAGCGCGGCGGCTTCTTCCATCTGCGACGGGTACAGTTGCAGATCGAACGACATGTCGTAACGGCGCAGCAGCGCGAAGTGTTCGCGCCATTGCGGCTCGCGCATGAAGTGCCGGCCGACATAGTCGAATAGCCGGTTCTCATGCACGTTCAGGATCTGCCGGATGCCGCGCGTATTGGCGAACGACGCATGCGCTTCGAGCACGGCGGGCGCATTCGGCGCGGACAGATCGACCGCGGCGACGATCGCGTTCGGCATGCCGCGCGATTCCTTGCGGTCCGCAATCGACTGCAGCCAGCGCGTCTCTTCGACCGGATCGGCGGGATCGTGATTCGCTTCGACGTGCACCAGTTTCTGCACGTCGATGTCGCCGGCTTCGCGCAGCAGATCGTCGAGCAGGTAGTCGTGCTTCAGATCGCGCGCGTCGCCCACGAACGACACGCCCGGATTTTCCAGCCACGGATAGCGATGCGTCTTCAGATCCCACAGATGGATATGCGAATCGACAACCTGCATGCAGCACACTCCGTCCAGTGAAGGTCACTACGAGGTCAGCCAGCGTGATCACGCGGCAAACTGTCAGCTCAGCGAATTCAAATGAAAAACCGGTTCGAGCGATTGCTGAAGCGGCGCATGATCCGGCGCCGTCTGCATGATGTCGGCCATGTAATCCCACCATTTGCGCATCACGTCGACTTGCGGCAACTGGTCCATGGTGTGATGCCGGGTCCGCGTCAGCACGGCGAAAAGATAGTTCGAGTCCGGGTCGAAAAAAATCCGGTACTCACGCACCCCCGAGTTGTGCAATGCGTCAACCAGTTCGGGCCAGATCTGCGCGTGACGTCGTTCGTATTCCTCGCGCATGCCGGGGTTGAGCACCATGCGGAAAGCGATTGTCTCCATTGCGGCCTGTCTCCCGTCGTATTCGGGCGCTTTCTTTGCGCAGCGTAGAAGCGTCTGATGCGACTATAATTCCTGCGTCGATAGCATCTCAATCCGTTGTTGGGATTGGGCGATCCACAAACCGAATCGCACCCGAACCATGAGCCAATACTCCGCTGCCGTCGCACTCGTCAACCGGCTCAAGTTCAAGCATCTCGCGCTGCTCGTCGCGCTCGACGACACGCGCAATCTCCATCAAGCCGCCGAAGCCGTCAACGTCGCCCAGCCGAGCGCGAGCCGCATGCTCGGCGATATCGAAGAAGCGTTCGGCTTCCTGCTGTTCAAGCGCAACGCGCGTGGCATGACGCCCACCCCGCTCGGCGTCGTCACGCTGGCTTATGCGCGGCGCGCGCTCGCCGAGCTGACCCGTTTCGCCGAAGACCTCGACGTGAAACGGCGCGGCGGTCACGGGCAACTGACCGTCGGCGCGATCATGGGCGCCGCGCCCGATCTGCTGGCCATGTCGGTGGCCGCGCTGAAAACCGAAAGCCCGTTGCTCAACGTGCGCATTCTCGGCGAAACCAGCGACCAGGTCGTCCAGTTGCTGCATCGCCGCGAAGTGGATCTGGCGCTCGGCCGCCTGACCAGTCCGCTGCAACACAACGACTTCAGTTTCGAACCGCTCGCGCGCGAAACCCTGCTGCTGGTCGTGCGTTCGGTGCATCCGCTCGCGCAGCGCGCGCGCATCACGTTGCCCGAGCTGGTCGACTGGCCGTGGGTCGCGCAGCCCGTCACCAGTCCAGCGCGCGTGCTGTTCGAGGAAGAGCTCGCTCGCGCGGGACTCGCGACGCCAGTGAACCTGACCGAATGCGCGTCGATCTTCGCGACGCTGCAGTTGCTCGAGAATTACGACGCGGTTGCGATGCTGCCCGAGTCGGTGGTGCGCGATCACGTGCGCGGCAAGCTGCTCGTCGCGTTGCCGCTCGAGATCGGCAAGAGCCTTGCCGGCTTCGGCATTCTCACGCGCAAGGAAGAAGCGCTCGCCGAACCGGCGCTGCGTTTCATCGAGCTGCTGCGCGGGTTCTCGCGCAAGCTCGCTCGCGACGACGCCGCGCCCGGCCCTTTGTCCGCAGCCAATTCTCTTATTGCGCCGGTTCCGGTGAATTGACATCGGCATCGCGCGTTATTGCAGATTGACGAACAGGCCGCCGTCCACCAGCAACGCGGCGCCTGTCACATAGCGCGCGCGGTCCGACGCGAGGAACACCACGCAATCGGCGACATCTTCCGGGCGGCCCAGGCGGCCAAGCGGAATGCGCTTCTCGAAGTAGGCTTTCTTCGTTTCGTCGGCGAGGTCTTGCGCGTTCAGGTCGGTCGCGATCGTGCCGGGCATCACCGAATTGCAGCGAATGCCATACGGCCCCAATGCGATCGCGCACGACTGCATCAGCGAATGCACGCCCGCCTTGGTCGGCGTGTAGTGCGTCTGCATGCCGCCGCCCACTAACGCGCTGATCGAACTCGTCGCGACGATCGCGCCGCCCGTGCCCTGCTTCTTCATCTGCTGCGCGGCGGCTTGCGTGACGTAGAACGCACCGTTCAGATTGACCGCCACCGTCGACTCCAGCACGTCCGGCGGCATGTCGAGAAACGCGTGGAACGGGCAAATGCCCGCGTTGCTGGCGAGCACGTCGACTTTGCCGAACGCTTCGACGGTGTGGCGAACGAGCTCCTGCCCCGTGTCGCGCGCGGCGACGTTGCCTTCCACCGCGATCGCACGCCGCCCCAGCGCCTCGATTTCGCCGATCACTTCCGCGACGGCGGAACGGCGTCCATAGGATGCGTCGTTATCGCCCCAGTAGTTGATCGCCACGTCCGCGCCTTCGGCGGCGCATGCTACGGCTATCGCGCGGCCGATGCCGCGCGAGCCGCCGGTGACGATCACGACCTTGTCCTTGAGCAGCACGTCATTCTCCTTTGCTGGGTCATCAATACGGCAAGCGGCAACCGCTGTGGTACGCGTGATCGAAGGCGGATTCGCGAGAGGTTGGCTCTATGCGAGTCCGCGTGAATCAACACACGATCAACGCGGATACGGCCGCACCAACGCGCACTCCGGATTCAGGCGCACACCGAAACCCGGCGTGTCGGGCACCTTCATCCGTCCGTTGACGGGCACCGGCTCGTCGAGCAGAAGCGGCGTAAACATCGGCACGACTTCGTCGGCCTTGGGCGCCATCATCAGAAACTCGGAGAACGGCGAGTTGTGCCGCGTAACGACGAAGTGATAGCTGTACACCGACGACCCATGCGGCACCACCATCACATTGTGCGCATCGGCGAGCGCGGAGATCTTGATCAGCTCGGTGATGCCGCCGCACCAGCCCACGTCCGGCTGGATCAGATCGCAGCATTGCATTTCCAGCAGCATGCGAAAGCCCCAGCGCGTCGCCTCATGCTCGCCGGTGGACACCATCATGCCGCGTGGCACGTTGCGGCGCAGTTCGGCGTAACCCCAGTAGTCATCGGGCGGCAGACACTCTTCGATCCATTTCAGACCGTATTCGTGCGCCCCTTGCGCGAGCCGCGTCGCGTACCGCACGTCGAGGCTCATCCAGCAGTCGTACATCAGCCAGAAGTCGTCGCCGACGCGCCCGCGCATGTCGGCGAGCTTCTCCAGGTTCTGCCGCAGCCCCTCTTCACCTTCCGCGGGACCATGCAGCAACGGCAGCTTACCGCCGATGAACCCCATCTCCTTCGCCAGGTCTGGCCGCGCGCCGGTCGCGTAGAACACCAGTTCGTCGCGCACCGGGCCGCCCAGCAACTGGTACACCGGCTCCTTGCGCACTTTCGCGAGCAGATCCCACAACGCGAGATCGACGCCCGAGATCGTATTCAGCACCACGCCTTTGCGCCCGTAGTACAGCGTCGCGAAGTACATCTGATCCCACATCTTCTCGATGTCGGTGACGAGCTGCCCTTCGAGAAAGCGCGCGAGATGTTTCTCGACAATGAACGCGCCGATTTCGCCGCCCGTCGTCACCGCGAAGCCGACCGTGCCGTCGCTCGCCTCGATCTCCACCACCAGCGTGCCGAGCACGTTGATGCCGAACGACTGGCGGCTCTGGCGATACTCGGGATAGCGCGCCATCGGCGTGGCGATGTGATCGTCGATCCAGTGTCCGCCGGGCTGATCGTGATAATCCGCACCGCCGCCGCGAACGATGAAGGCACGCACGTGCCGGATAGTAGGCATGGCCATGAAAGAAGCTCCGTTAGGGATGTGTCGAAGGTGCAGTCGACAATGCGCCTGGCTGGCGCGATGCAGTAAGTTCCGGGAAGACGCGCGAGGTCGGGCAGCGGCGCGGCCGCTTGTCCTTCATCAGCGCGAGCGCTTCGTTCGACACGGGATGCGCGACGAGCTTGCGCCGCGGTTCGTGGCTGTCGTACCCCTGACGTGAAACGCACGCGTGCGAGTCCATGTCGTCTCCTTCGCAGAGCACGCGCGTGGCGGCTCGGCGTTTTTTCTGTGGCGTCTTCTTGCAGATGGTTGCGCTTGTGGCGTCCGGATGACGCCATGCGTTTAGTAAGTCGCGCGACCACCAGAGAGATCGAACACCGAGCCGGTGCTGAACGCGCAATCCTCGGACGACAGCCACAGGATCAGCGACGCCGCTTCTTCCGGCAGCAGGAAGCGGTTCATCGGAATCTTCGAGAGCATGTAGTCGATGTGCTGTTGCGACATCGAATCGAAGATTTCGGTTTTGGCCGCCGCCGGCGTGACCGCGTTGACCAGAATGTTTTTGGTCGCGAGCTCTTTGCCGAGCGACTTGGTCAGGCCGATCAAACCCGCCTTCGACGCACTGTAGTGCGATGCGTTCGGGTTGCCCTCCTTGCCCGCCACCGATGCGATATTGACGATCCGGCCGTAGCCCTGCTTGAGCATCTGCGGCACGACCGCGCGACAGGTGAGATAAGGGCCGATCAGATTCACGTCGATCACGCGGCGCCAGATGTCGGGCGCCAGCTCCCACGTCGCGCCGTTGCCGCCGGTGATGCCGGCGCAATTGATCAGCACGTCGAGCGCGCCGTGCTCGGCGACCGTTTGCGCCACGGCCTGGGCGACGGCGGCTTCATCGGTCAGCTCGACCGTGATGGCGGTGACCTTGCCCAGTTCGCCGAGTTCGTGCTGGCTGCGCGCGAGGCGTTCGCCGTCGACGTCCCACAACGCGATCGACGCGCCCGAGTTCAGCGCCCGCTGCGCCACCGCGTAGCCGATGCCGCGCGCGCCGCCCGTGATGGCGACAACGCGCCCCTCCAGATCGATTTTGTTCATCGCTGTGCTCCTGTGGGCCGCCTTTGAGGGCGTGCCTGTATGTTGTTGTTTCGCTGCTGTCCGTGCTGCTCGTTCAGCAAATATACGGGCGGCGCGATGCGTCAACAATTCGAGTATTGGAGGAGGCGATAACAAAACCGGATCGGCGGCGGGTCCCTCGCCGCGCGTGCCATCGCTGCAGACACCTGCGGCGCCTCTTACGGCATTTCACCGCTGCGGCAACCGCAGCGTGACATACGCACCTGGCCGCGCCCACACCGCCATGGCGACTCAGGCGGTCGCCCCTCCCTTCAGATTACGACGTATCCGCCGATAACCAATTGACATAGAAAGCTTGAGCGACGGCCCGCGGGACCGTACCGCCTGGCAACGTCGAAACACAAGATAGGTGGAAAATGGGAGAAGAACGGTTTTCGGCTTCGACACGTTCGCCTGAAGCAGAACGGGCAACTATTACGCCCTCGATTGAAGCCGACCGTCGCCTCTATCATCTGGTCGTTGCGACAATCGCATCTTTTTGCCTGGTTGTTGTCAGTGGCCAGCTCAAGACCATGGCGGGCGAAATTGTGGCTGTGTGGATAGCGGACGGCTACCTGCTCGGACACCTGATGGCGGTCCCGCGTCGCAGCAAGCTGTTTATCCTTGCAGGCGGGATAATCGGGAATCTTGCAGCAAACTTGATGGGGGACGAAAACCTCTACGTGTCCCTTTCCTTCACGGCGGCCGGTATGGTCGAAGTGTGTGCGGCGGCCTGGCTTTTGCCGCGAGTCCATTCGTCAAAGGAACTGATAAACCCGAGGACGTTTCTTCGATTTGTGTTTGCGGCAGGCGTTCTCGCACCGTTGATTTCCGGATTCGCTGCGGTGTTGCTGCTCCAAGGCGTCTTTACCACGCACCCGTTTTCTTCATTTTCAAACTGGGTGATATCCGCGTCGCTTGGCCTTGTGATATTTACGCCCGTGACTTTGAATATCGTCTCGGGTGAATGGCGCAGCCTGCTGGAACCGGGGAACCGGATGAAGTCGTTGGCGCTTCTGGTGCTTGTCGGATGCGCCACAGCCTTGATATTCGTTCAGACAACCCAGTCGGTGCTTTACTGGGCTCTTCCCCCGCTCGCTCTCCTTGCGTTCCACGCCGAGCTTTCGACCGTCCTTCTCGGCATCCTCCTTTTCATCAGCATTGCGGTGCCACTGACCGTGCGCGGAATGGGGCCGCTCTGGTTGACCCCTTTCACCGATATGCAGCAACGTATCCTTGCGCTTCAGGTCTTCACGATAGCCGCCCTGTCTGTCGCGCTTCCCATCACGGTGATGCAAGTTCAACGCAATCGACTCGTCGGACTGGTCATCGACGGTCACCGCAGGTTTCGCCAGTTAGCTGAACACTCCGACGAGGTCATCATTCAACTCGCTTCGAGCGGCGAGTTCCAGTACCTCTCCCCCCGGGTAAGACATATCCTTGGATATGAACCCGGCGAACTGGTTGGATGCCAGTTAGAGCGCATGGTCCATGAGGACGACTGGTGGCGCGTCAGACAGGCGATGACCGCGGCGACCACGGAGCACATGGAGGAATCTGTAGAGTACCGGTTACGGCGAAGAGACCAGTCGTTCATATGGGTCCGGAGCTTCATTGCCGCGATGCCCGCCGAACCGACTGACGCATATGCCGCAATGGCGTTCACCGTCAGGGACATCAATGCCCAGGTATTGTCCGAACATCGTCGAAGCGCAGAAGAAGAGCAGTTGAAGCAGTTGGCTTACGTAGATAGTCTGACCGGGCTTGGAAACAGGCGCTATTTCGACGCCGAGTTCAAATCATATTTTCAGCCCGCACCAGGGACTGCGGCCGTTCCGGAGCTGGCCGTACTGTTCATCGACGTTGACTTCTTCAAGAAGTACAACGACATATACGGGCATCCGGCCGGCGACGAGTGTCTGAAGACTGTCGGCAATAACGTCAAGCGTGCCATAAGGGAAGCTGACCTGCTTGCTCGATATGGCGGCGAAGAATTTGTGGTCGCGCTAAGCGGCTGCTCATATACCGAGGCGGTCGAAGCAGCGGAACGAATTCGAGCCAATATCGAAGGGCTGGCGGTGGCGCACGAAGGAAGTCCGCTCGGGGCTCTTACGCTCAGCATAGGCGTCGCCCACACGAGCGACGCCGGGACTGTCAACCCGGGCGAACTGCTGGAGCTTGCTGACTCGGCGCTGTATGACGCAAAGCGTCTTGGACGAAACCAGGTTTTCCATCGGCGCACTTTGGAAGCAACTTGATGCACCAGCACGAGCCGGCCGAAGGGTTCGGCTAGTCTGGACTTGTTGACGCTACAATTTTCTCGCGCCACTAGCGGCGAAGTTGTCCGCTGCGTTGCGAGGCTCTCTCGCGGCTGGCATTGACCGGTCGACTGTTATGCCAACGGTTGTTTTACCCGGTAAAGTGAGCGTAACGTTCTGTACTCAAATGCCGCGCTCAAGCACATCAGGGAGCTTCTTACTGAAGCATTGTCCTACGACGCGGCACCCATTGTCCGGAGTAACGCGTAATGCCGCAACCGACGATACAGCTTGGTGGCACGACTGCCGCGAGGCACACACTAGCCGCGCGACTCAAGGCGCGCATCGCGCTGCTCGCGCTTTTCGTCGGCTCGATGTGGGCGGTGTTCTTCCTGTCGGCCGCATTGCCGTTCCTGAATCTGAACGGGCACGGGGTCGTGCCACGTTCGGTCGGCGGCTTGCAAGGCATCCTGTTTGCCCCGTGGCTGCATGCGAGCCTCGGGCATATTTCCGCTAACACAAGCGGATTGCTCGTTCTGGGCTGGCTGTGCTTATGGCCGCGCATATCGAACTTCTGGGAGGCGACCGTCGGCGCGATGCTGGGCGCGGGCCTCTGCGCGTGGCTATTCGGCGCACCTGACTCGATACACATCGGAGCGAGCGGGCTGGTATTCGGCTATGCGGGCTACCTGGTTGCCCGAGGCTACTACACCCGCAAAATCGTCTCGATACTGGTGGCATTGCTGGTCGTAAGCAGCTTCGGTCTGAGTATGCTGTTCGGCGTGCTGCCCCTCTATCCCGGCTTGTCCTGGCAGAGCCATATCGGCGGCGTATTGGGTGGCGTTCTTGCGGCGCGCCTAGGCTCCTCCAGCCGGTCACGTGTGTCATGACGCGGCCATGACCAGATAATCCACCGCCGGCAGGCGAACACCGCGCTCGAATCGGGAGGCGTCGTGCAAATACTCTGCGGGTCCGCTGGCTGGACTGATAAATCGCTCATCGCGTGCAAGCGATTCTATCCGCCTGACTGTAGAAGCGCCGAGGCACGGCTACGGTTCTACGCGTCTCAGTTCCCACTGGTCGAGGTCGATTCCACCTACTACGGCATGCCCTCTGCGTCGAACTCGGCGTTGTGGGCGGAGCGCACGCCCGGCGACTTCACATTCGATATCAAAGCGTTTCGACTGCTGACAGGCCACCAGACCGTGCGGGAGGCTCTGCCGAAAGACATCGCGATGGCGATTCCGGAGACGGGCAAAAAGAACCTCTACTACCGCGATATTCCGGCTGAGGTTCTTGATGAACTCTGGCGGCGCTATCGCGAGGCGCTTGAGCCACTACGGCTCGCCGGCAAACTCGGCGCAGTTCTCTTTCAGTTTGCTCCGTGGCTGACCTGCGGCCCTGAAGGAAACGCCCACGTCGAAGAGTGCGCAGACCGAATGCAGGGATACACGGTCGCAGTAGAGTTTCGCAACAATTCGTGGCTGAATGACAAGCACGCCTTCGGCACATTGGAACTGCTCAAGCGATACAAGCTCGTACACCTCATTATGGATGCTCCGCAAGGAGTCCCTAACCGTGCGCACACCGTGTGGGAGGTGACCGATCCTGACCTCGCGTTTGTACGGCTGCATGGGCGCAATGCGGCTACGTGGAGTGCGACCGGTGCCGCATCTGCTTCGGCACGCTTCGACTACGATTACAGCGACGACGAACTTGGGCAATTATCCGGGCCAATCCGCGACATCTCCAGTCGGGCAGCAAAGACGCATGTCATTTTCAATAATTGCTTTGAAGACCAGGGGCAGCGAAACGCTCGCGCCCTCATGGATATACTCGGCAAGTGATATCGGCGGCCTCCTGATGATTGAACCTGGACACCGCCTCTACAATCGGTCTATCGGACGAGGAACCCGTATGTCAACGGGTCACGCTCGTCCACTATCCAGTTGGCGAAGCCGCAAACAAAAGCGTTGCCTTCTACCTCGGGGATGACAGCCTTGAAGTCACCTACGGTCGTTTCGCTCAGAACGCGTCCTTTGAACACGGTGCCAATAATGGATTCGTTCACCAGCGTCTCGCCCTTTCCCAACTGTCCGCGCAGATAAAGCTGCGCAACCCGACCACCCGTTCCAGAGCCCGTTGGTGACCGGTCAACTTCACGGTCCGCGAAGACGCAACAGTTGGCTTGTGTGGAACCAGCGTGCCGAGGGGCGTTAGCAATGATGGTGCCGTAGATGTGGTTGATTTCAGGGATATGCGGGTGCTCAACCGGGAACGCCTTGTTGGCAGCCGCCTTCACCTCAGCGCCGAACCGGATGAGTTCTTCGACCGACGACTCACGAACTTCAAGGCCGTGTGGCTGGCCGTCGGCGTAAAAATAGAACGCGCCGCCAAACGCAATATCGCCTGTCACTGAACCGAACGACGGCGTCTCAACCGTAACGTCCCTCTTCCAGATGAACGACGGCACGTTGACGAACCGAACATTGCCAGCGTGCTCACCATCCCACTGCACGAAAGCCTCGATAAATCCGCACGGCGCGTCGATACCGACGCGTGTCTCGGGAATCTGACGTTGCACCCAGCCCAGCTCGACTGCTGCCGTGGACAACGCAATGACGCCGTGCCCACAATGGTCGCTGTACCCTTCGTTGTGCAGGAAGATGATGCCGAAATCCGCGTTCGGGCTTACCGGCTCAGTCAGATAACCACCGTACATATCTGCATGACCGCGCGGTTCGAACATCAGGGCTTTGCGGATGTCGTCGGCATTCTCCTTCAGCCATGCGCGCCGCTTGACGATGGTGTCGCCAGGAAGACGCGGCAGGCCACTGGTGACGATGCGAAATGCTTCTCCGCCGGTGTGGACTTCAACAGTCGAGATGGTGCGTGAGATTTTCATGTTTGCTTCGAAGAAGTCAGTTGGTCTGATACTTTACTCGCCGTACGGAACGGGCAAGCCGTTCTTGATCACGTACACGGTGGTCGGCGCACCCTTGAGGTCACCAAACTCGTCAAACGAGTATGTGCCGGCGACACCTTTGAAGTTTTCCTTCGCGAGCTGAGCCGTCAGCTTCGCCTTGTCGGTCGTCGTCCCCGCCTTCACCATCGCATCGGCAAGCAGTTTCACGCCGTCGTAATAGCTGACGGCATAGACCTGTGTATCGGTGTTATAGGCCGCCTTGTACTTCTGCAGGAACTCGCGGCCGGCAGCCGACTTCTCAAGCGCGATACCACCCTGAGCACAGTAGACGATGGACGCGGCATCGCCGGCAACCTTACCCATGTCCGCCGAGCAGATGCCGTCGCCGCCCAGCAGTTTGGCGCGAAGCCCGCGCTGACGCATCTGTTTGGCCATCGGCGCGCCTTGCGCTGCGTATCCACCGAAGAAAATCACATCCGGGTTCTTGCTCTTGATGTTGGTGAGAATCCCAAGAAAGTCGGTTGCCGATGAACTGGTGAACTCCTGGTCGACGATCTGGATACCGTTTGCCTTGGCAACCTTGATGAATTGCTCCGCGACGCCCTGACCGTATGCCGTGCGGTCGTCAATGACGGCCGCCGTTTTTGCCTTCAGCGTCTTCGCTGCGAACTGACCCATTGTGCCGCCGAGTTGCTCGTCGCTCGCGCCGATACGGAAAATGTTCTCGAAACCCTGCTTTGTCAAAGTCGGATTGGACGCGACCGGCAAAATAGGCACGCCGCCGGCGTTGTAAACGCGCGACGCGGGAATCGCGACGCCTGAGTTGTACGGCCCAACAACCGCGACGACGCCACCGTCGACCAGCTTCTGTGCAACCTGCACGCCAATCTTCGGGTCCGCCTGGTCGTCTTCCGAGTCCAGTTTGAACGTCACCTTTTGTCCTGCCACTGTGACGCCGGTTTTGTTCAATTCGTCGATGGCCAGACGTGCGCCGTTCTCGTTATCCTTGCCGTTCGGTGCCTGGGGCCCGGTAAGCGGGGCTGAATGACCGATGGTCACAACGACCTGGGCACTTGCGGATAAGGCGAAGCTAGCGGCCAGCAGAGCGGCCGTGGTTGTTGCGAGACAGCGCATACCGAACTCCAAGTGGGCTAAGGGAGGACCAGATTATTCGCAACTTGGTCTTGACACAATCTAATTTCAAAAAAACGCAACGACCGTTGGTATTAAATAAAACCAATCGCACATTCCCCTATAGCTTTTCCGCGGCGGTCCGCTCTCGAGTGAGATAGCGGACCCGAACGCGCTAGCGGAGAACACAACCAAAACCGCCGAGGGCCTGTGTGACGGCGTCAGTTCAACTGCGGCTCAACCGAGCGCCGCGCGGGCGAGGCGGCATGCGGCCAGGTCCCACGCGGCGCATCCGACGCTCTTGAACAGAATTGGCGCAGTCGGCTTCAGCTCCCCAGCCAGTGCCCTGGCTAGCGGAAAAACCAGATTCCAGTCGACGTTGGCCTGAATAAGGTCGCCGGCCTCATGCTTTGCGCCCACCGGGTCGTCTACGACCACGAAACTGCCGTCAACCGTTTCCTTTCCAATTTCCGCTGCGTCATGCGTAAAGGCACCCACGCCGACAACTAGACGACCCGCGCGTGCCGACAGCTTGTAAACGGGGGACTTGCTGGTCGTGAGCGTGATGACGACTTCAATGCTGTCGGGAATCAAGTCGCCATGAAGGACTGACAGGTTTGGTGCCAGTGCCCGCGTCCGCGTCACGAACGCCTCCGCGGCTGCCTGCGAAGTGCCCTTTACGAATAGCCGGGCTTCCGGGAAGGTAACCGCTAGCGCTTCAGCGTGATTGGAAGCCTGTTTGCCCGTGCCAATGAGGAGGATTTCGCGCGGTGCCATGCCATGCAGGGTCTGGATGCCCAGCACGGTCACGGCCGCGGTCCGTCGGCCAGTCACCGTCGGGCCGTCGAGCACGAACAGCGTTTCACCAGTATGCGCGTCGCACGCGATGACCTGACCATGAATGGTCGGCAGCTCGCGCTTTCCATTCGACGGGCACACGTTCACCAGCTTATGAATGGCGATGTCTTCAGCGCTGGCCGGCATCGACAGCATCAGACCGCCCGCCTGCAGCGGGATGGCCATGCGCTCCGGACTCGCGATGCGTCCTGCGCCGTATTCGACGATGGTCTCCCGAAGAACCCGCACCAGCGAGGGATAGTCCAGCAGTGCAGCCGTCGCTTGGGCGTCGAAATCTCGGGTGCTGACAGAAGTCATGTTGGGGCTCGCCAATGATGAAGGTGGTACAGGAGCGCATGCCGGAGGGATGCGCTAATTGGGTGCGAATGAATCCAGTCTGCTCTGGTTTCCGCAAGGTCCAGACCGGCGCAACGGAATGATTGTGTGGGCCCAAATCTATACCAGCAAGCAACTTTAAACAAGCCAATTTTGAAATTATTGGCTGATCAAAGCACCAATCAGCGGCCACATTGGGCTCAATGGCCGATTATTAGGCTTAAATTAGACCAATCTAGAGAGATGTCAACTAACTGACGGCTGCACGATGAACGGGCTAAATCCAGCGGTCCGTAAATCTGGAAGAAGCAAAGTGGTATATTGAAGAACCACATCGCGCTTGCCCGGACTTACCCATGGCCCCCGCCCGTCTAGAGTTTGAGAGTAACTTCCGCCCGCTGCAGATTTACGAGCAGGTGTCGGAAAAGATTCGAGCAGAGATTCGCTCCGGCCGCTTTCTGCCCGATGCCCGATTGCCGTCGGAGCGTGAACTGGCATCTCTTTTCGGCGTCGGGCGGCCAGCAGTCCGTGAAGCCATCGGGGCGCTGCAAAACGAAGGGCTGGTCACGACAAGGCGCAACTCAGGGACCTATGTAGCGTCGACGGCCGCACAACTGCTCGCTTGCGCGGCAACGGAGAAGCATGACGAAGGCGAATTGGCGTCGGACTTCAGTCCGTCAGCGACACTCGACGTGCGACTCATTCTTGAGCCGGCCATCGCGCGCCGTGCCGCCGCGCACAAGAAACGCGACAGACTTGCGGAGCACTATCTTTCGCAAATGGAGACGTTGACTGATGTTGCAGATGAGGAAGAGCGCGCGTTGTGGAACAACAGCGACCGGCTCTTCCATCGGCAACTGGCTGTCATGACCGGCGACGCGTTGCTTACGAAGATTGCGGAGGAAATTGCTGCGACGATGGACCAGTCGCTATGGAAACGGCTGAAGGATGACGGCATCTACGACCCGACGCGGATTCGCCTATACGTCGCCGAACATCGTCTGATTTACGAAGCAATCGTGACCGGTAACGCCGACGCTGCGGCATTCTACGTAGAGCAACACATTCACCGTGTCCAACGGGACATCGCTCCACAATAGGCGGTTTTTAGGCCCGTAGCCGGCGCCAGGACAAATCGGCCGACGGCCCAAACTGCGCAACGCGTGCATGCGACTGTTTTCCCGGATGCGGTATCCGGTGAAGTCGTTCGCGCTGGACGGGCGATACGCCATTACAAACGACCCGAGCAGAACATCGGTGCCACCCGCGATGTTGAGGCTGCCACGCCAGCAGAAAACTTGAAGAAGGATTTTGCGAACCTTCAGGCTTTGCCATTGCCTGCATCACGACGTCGTTCAGCTTGCAGAACCACTTCTGAAGCGTCTTCAACCCTTTCGTCGACTTCAACTGCTTTTTGCGAGCACAACGGCTCGAAGAAATCCGGCAGGTATCGTCGCACTTTCATGCTCGCTTTGCGGACTTGGTGATACGCCGCATAGTCAGAACGTTTGCCGCATGCCTAATGCGCCCGTGCGCAGGCCATTCTGTGGACTTCAGGCGCTTGCGCGCAGATCTCTTCAATGGCCTGTTGTTGTGCGTCGCACCCAAAGCCCTGCTCGCGCTGGCAACGGCGTCCCGCACTTCGGAGGCCGGCATGAGACATGCCTTTCGCGGCTACTGATCAAAGCAGAGCATGCGGCTCCACGACGGTCGGTGGGAGTCTCGACCAGCATGGCGGTGTTTGACGCCACAAAATTGTCACATTTCAGAACCACTATCGCTTGAAGCACCCAAAGCAAGGTCGGAAAAACTGGCAAGCCCGCATTTGCCACTGTTCCGCGAATTATAGGTGTCACAGATCCAGCCAGGCGCGCGGCGCATTATCGGACAAGCAAAGCGCATTGGCGATTAACGGTACAAACCGAATGGAAGAGACGCTTTGAAACAACGCGCGACCGTTGTCTGTCAGCTTGGCACTCGAATTCTGCTGGTCAGTCGGGAGGGCTCCCGATGGTCTTTGCCGGGCGGGAAACCCAATTTTGGCGAAAGTCTCCAGGAAACCGCTGTTCGCGAGTTGATGGAAGAAACCCGTCTTCCCGCAGTCAGCATGCGATACATGTTCAACTTCACCGGCACACGCACGTGTCACCACGTGTTCGCAGCGCGGATTACTGAGGGACTGGCGCCTGAGCCCAACAACGAGATCAGGCATTGCAACTGGGTCAAGATAACGGAGGTCGCGAGTCTGGCGACGAGCGTCTCGACCCGAGGCATCGCGGACGTACTGGCTTTGCCGCCACGCCGTCCATCATTACCGAGCCGCCGCCAGCGAGCGGAAGCTTTTATTCTCAATTTGCGAACCGTACTCGACGATGCGGCCTATTCTTGATAGGCACTGTTCCCGGGCGACGCGTCGCACTTGGCTGTCCACTCGCGAACTCTTGCCAGTTTTCCGGCTGAGCAGGTGAAGGTCAGAAAGTCACGGTCGCAGTTGGAGGAAGGGCTGACGGGGGCCTGCGAAGTCAGCTATGGCAAGCGCTGAACGCGAGCGTCGCAAGATGTCCGAAAATTCAGCCAGACCTGCGCGGTCGCCCGAGGCTATCGATCGGGATTTTGCGGACCTGATGGCTGCGCAGTTGCCCGGCGCTCCAGCCCGCGACAAATTTGAACGGCTCTGGGACGAGGCTAACTCCATTGCCGCGCAAACGATTCTCACGCCTCAAGGGCAACAATACTTGTCGCTGCTAAAGCGCATGCATCAAGCCTTCGAGAGTCGCTACTCCAGTAATGGGTCGGTCAATGACTCTGGTCGGCAGCGCAGTTGACGCCTGGGGCAGGCTCATTTCAAAAGACTGCAGGCGGCAGGCGCGCTCGCCAATAAAGTGAGCACCGCCGCCGCGTCTTGAAGATGGCTGCAAGCTTGCATGGGACCGATTAGCGGCCCCATGCAACCCTTGGACAACCGTAGCCCAACGCTTACGATTTTGCAGGGCGTCCCGTCTTTACCTGCTCGACCGCGCTCACCGCAGCCAACAGTCGCTTCGGCGCGGCCGCTTCCAGCACGAGCAGTCCGGCACGCAAGATTTCGCTCTTCGTCACCGACACTCCGCCCGCCAGACACTTCTGCTTCAACGCCGCAATTTTCTCGTAGTCCGATTTCGGCATCGTAAAGCTATCGCGCACGACTTTTTCTTTCTTTGTGCGTTTGACTTTGCTCTCTGCCACAGCCGCTGACGCCGCCGCTTCAGGAACACTAGCGACTTGCCGCTTCGGCGCCTTTTTTGCGGCTTGAGTTCGTTTTTTCAAACCTGCGGTCGCCACAGCCTCCGCGGTCTTTTCGCCCGCCATCTCGCCGTCAGCGCTTTTGGGGAAATGAAACTTCTTCTTCGTCGCCTTCCTGGCAATCGGGTCGCTCATAGAAACTCTCCTGTTCGATATACGGTATAAACAGTATATATCGTTTTTGAGAGATGCCTGGCTGACCGCGCTCCTATCGGCCCACAAACCTTGACCCGCACGCTTTTTGGCCTGCGCCGCACAGCCGGTAAAGTTATCGATGAGTCGCAGCAAGTCCGCCTCGTCAGGGCGTGTACCCCACCGGCCATGTCCCGCAGCAGATGCTATCGCGACCCACGAATGCGGCGGTGTAGTTTTCTGATTTGAAGCGCAGACACGCATGGCGCACGTGGGCGACGATTTGCTGTCTGCGCAAGTGCGCGATAACCGTCCTGGCTGCATCCACGTCTGTCCTGTTCCCGGCAGCCGACGTTGGCTGGGGTTGATAACCGTCTCAAAGCAATGTCTTATCCGTACGCGAAAGAAGTAACCCGTCGATAGTGTTTCTTGCATCACGAGGCAGCGGCATCATGATGCAAGTCGACAGAGCCGCCCACAACAACCCACCATACCCGGCGTTACGCCACCCTTAAAACCACCCTGAACCGCGCCGCGCCACTCATCATTCGGTCATACGCTTCAGCCGCACGATCGAGTGGAAACTCCTCGATCATGGGTTTGACTCCGGAAAGGGCGCTAAACGCGAGGGTATCCTGAGAGTCGGCGGAGGTTCCTGACGGCCACCCCTGAATCGAATTGCGGCCCATGATGAACTGGGCAATCGGAACTTCGACAGGCTCTTCCGAAAGTCCAACCATAATCATCTTGCCGTTCAATCCCAACCCGCCAACTGCCGCGCTCATTGCTTTCCCGCTCGTGACGGTCGCGAGAATGACCTTCGCTCCGTCAAGCTTCCTGAGTTCTTCCGGAATATTCTGTGTTGTGCTGTCGATGTAGTGGTGAGCGCCCAGTTCTTTCGCCAATTGAGCCTTGTCTTGTCCGCGGGCTATAGCGACCGTATTGAAGCCCATCTTCCGGGCGAACTGCACACCGAGATGTCCGAGGCCGCCGATCCCAAGAATCGCGACTACGTCACCCGCACGTGCACCGCTATTGCGCAACGCGTTATAGGTCGTAATCCCAGCGCACAATAGCGGCGCTGCGTCAGCGTCGGACAGGTCGTGCGGAATGCTAGCGAGCGCTTCTACCGGAGCAACGACGAACTCTGCATAACCACCGTTGTAACTAATCCCCGGCACCTGCGCCTTTTCGCAAAGAACAAAATCGCCCTGACGGCAATGGGCACACCGACCGCAGTGGCCGCCATGCCAGCCCACACCGACTCGTTGCCCGACACTCCATCCCTCTACGCCAGTTCCGATGGCATCAATAATGCCGGCTATTTCATGGCCGGGGACCCGGGGAAATTGCAGACCCGGCCAGAGCCCCTCTTTGGTCAACGAATCACTGTGACAAATTCCGCACGCCTGAATCTTGATGCGGACCTGACCGTCGGCCGGCTGAGGAACATCCAGTTCGACGAGTTTCAACGGGCCTCCCGCTGCTTCCACCTGTACGGCTTTCATCTTGGACATGGACTTCACCTCACTGGTAATCGATAGGGTTTCCAATTGCGCGGGCGGGCGTTTCTTCCAACCCGCAGCCACAGCATTAATGAACATTCAGAAGCCTTGCCGGCACTCATCACCGTCGGGAACACGATGTAACATCGCTTCGCCGTCGCCTGATTCAGGGCGCACGGCAGGCGCGACGGTCAAATTTCGGCAAGCTGATTCCTGAGTCGCGATTCAAGAGGTAATTAATTCACTGGACGGAGAAACGTAACAATGCCGCGTGCCTGACGCGACCACGTCGGACGCACGGTGCCGGCTTTGGTTATAGAACGTTTGATTCGTAAGGTTAAGCATGTAACGTCGCAATATTCATCCAGCCCCCCCTGGAAGGGACTCTCGACGGTATTCGAACGTCGTCTATATTGAATCGTCCACCTTCGCCCATATGTGGTGGGTTTGCTTAACCGCAACGGGCAAGCCAACAGACATGACCAAACCCGAATTCAACGAGCGCGACAGTGCGCGCCCCGACTTGCTATGCTTCCTCGTCGCGATTGCGGCGGCGTCCTACGCTTTGACCAACGAATGGCGAGTGGACCATGTTGTTCAGTGCTGCCGTCAGTGGCTAAGCAAAAATCGCGTGAAGATGGACTGGCTGGACAGGGTCCGCATCGGCCAACTGGCTTTGAAAATCGCCAGCAAGGATCTGCTGGAGGCCGGCGTTGCGGTTCGGCTGTCCAGCGTGAATACGCTCTTCACCAGTGAAATGGAACTCAACGAGGCAAGCACGATGGTTCAGAGGATGATGGCGCTCTGTCACGACGCGCTTTGAAACCCCATGACCCCGGCACCCGTCCATCAGGTTGGAGAAAACACGACCGCAGCCACGTCGTCCATGTGCGTAAAACTGCGGAAAAATCGGTACGTTCTACCTTCGATTTCCATCACGTTCACGCCCGCCCGAGTCGCGTCGAGAATTTCGTTGGCAAGCGATGCTGTCACCGTTCCACGCCGCTTCAAATCCTCTCGCGGGCCCGACGCGTCACCCAGATAGAGGGTGGCGGTATCGCTTGCGTGACGCATGACGATCAGGCTCGCGCCCGCGTCGAGCGACAACTCCAGATACTCCGCCAAAGTCAGTAGCGCTTCCAACAGAGGGGCCCGCTGACCGGTATTCGCCCCGGATGCGTGTGTCATGTTTTTCTCCGTCGCGTTGAAGAACTGCCGACAGCAGCAAGCCCGTCGGGCGCGCACAACTCGCCGGCCGGGAAGTCATCGGTACTCAAGCAATTTGCCACGCAACCCGGCATGCGGCTAGCAAATTCGCTTACTGCGACCACCGATAGGCCAAATCCTTGTCAGCCAATGCTTTCACCTAATCGTTACGCGAAAGAAAAAGCATCGAGACATAGAGGATGGTCGACACGATGATGATGCCGACACCGACCAGCACCTTTGTCGTGTTGAAGTAGAGCCCGCCGTTAATCACCACACCGATTCCAGCAACTGCCGCCAATGTGCCGAATGCGGCAAGGCCGATGCGCACCTTACCGCGAACGACTCTTCTGTGCTCCTCTTCGTCGGCGGATCTCACGCGTTTTTGATCCATTCGATACTCCTTTACCGAACGCCATGACCGCGTCGACGACGCGCGTTGCAAGAAACCGCGCCAAGCATCAACTGCATGGTGATTCGGGCCCGAATCACCATGCCGCGAGACGCCGTGCTACATGATGCACTTTACGCCTCCCACATCGCCGTCACTTGACTTCTTCACCGCCGCGCGACACGGACGCCGCGGCAGCGGCGACGAACACAGCCCGAACCGAGTCGCCTACCTTGATGTCGTCCAGTGAGATGTCCGGCGCGACGTCGAGCGTCTCCGTACGGCTCGGGCCGCGCAGCGTGACCGTGCGATGCTTGCGGTCGACGTTCTGCACCGTCGCCACCACCTCGACACGGCGCGCCGCCGCAACGACGCCGCCCGACGCGGGCTGCGCGAGCTGGGTGTCGAGGCGGGAGCGGATTCCGCTCGTCGCGAGCTTGTCGACGCCGATCAGAACGGCCTTCTGGTAGGAAATAGTCACGATGTCGCCGACACGCAGCTTCTTCACGTCCGCCACGGCGGGATTCACGTCGATGACCGCAAGATTGCCGCGCGGACCGCGCAGCGTGACGCTGTTCGAATCGGGATAGATCTCGACCACGCGCGCCTGAACGCGCAGCAGTGCGGCCGCGCCGACCGCCTGCGGCGCCGGCCCCGATGCCGCCTGCTGGGCCGCCGCAGGACAAGCCGCCGCAAGCAGAATCGCGAGCGCTACCGGGACGGACTTCAGATGAGTCAAATCGGACCTCGATGTCTTGCAAGCCATGAAACGCTCCTTTTGATTGCATCGTTGGTAAAGCTCAAATCATCAGCCGTGGCGGCATGCTATGCGTGCATCGCGAGCGTGATCCCGGCCTCGACGTGCCGCGCCGCGTGCTCGTACACGCGCGCGCGCTCCGCCGCCGCAATCAGGCGCTGCTGCTTGAGCGTCGCATTGTGGTATCGCGGATCGCCGACCAGCGCGGCGTATTCGATGCGCCGGTTCACCCGGTATCGCTTGAAGAAATCGGGGCCGGGAAGCCCGTTGTCGCGCGCGAACAGGACGCCATAGTCGACCTCATGCTCGTCGCAGATGCGCCGCAACGCTTCGTCGAGCACCGCGTGTCGGGCTGCAAGCGACATCGTGCTGGGGAACAGCGCGTGAAAGCGCGAATACGGGAGTACGCCGCGGTTCTTCGCCGTGAAAAGCAGCGTGTCGATCAATCGGGCTATGAGATTTGCATCCATCCGTTTTCTCCACTGAATGACTGGCGCATGATCTGTCGTCATGCGCAGTTCATGATCTCGATTCGCCGAGCGTTGTGTTGCGGGTGGCGAAAATCTGCTGCCTGGTGGGCGGCGGAATATGAGGCACGATGAACACGTGGTAGCGCGCAGAGCCGGAGAGCGGGTTCGGGCTCATGACGACGGAAAGTTCAGCCGGAAAAGTTGCGGCACGCCGCTCGGGCCGACCGAATCAAATTGAGCAATGGAATCAGTGGGCCCGCTCGGGACGTTGGACTGAACGTTAAGTGCAAAGGCAAGATCGAGCGGTGTATTGCCGCCGCTCGCGTAATCGACTTCACATCTTGCGAATCCGTTTTCGGCAAAAACCGCCAAACAGCCGCCATCGAAAGTGCGCGATCTGAGATAATTTCTTTTTCCATACTGACCTCCGTCCTTTAAAAGACAAAGGCAGTCCTCGCATAATACTCATTATGCAAAAATCGCGAAAAGCAATGTCCACACAGCCGAATACGGCTGAAGGCGAGCCTTTTAGATAATGAGGCGCAAAGACCACGCTGCTTTGCGCGCCGCGCTCGTTCGAGCGTCAGCGGGCGGGTAAGAGGCTAGCCATAACGCGTTCCTCGCAGAGACGTTGGCTGCCCGCACGTCCGACTTTGTGCGGACCTTAAATTGGCAAAGTTATGACTATTGCAAACTGTTACGGGATGCTAGCAAACGTATATAGGAATAGCAAGGAGCGACACGCTGCAAATTCGAAGGATAAGATTTTATTAAACCTTCGTTGATGTCAAGTTGTCGCCGGACAATTCCGGAACGCATCATAGACTTATTGAATCAAATCCGTGTGGCAATTGTTTTTATCACAAAAACGTCCAGTAGCAGCAAAAACGATTATTAGTAGTTTTGTATGCGGATTTGAATCAGCATCGGGTTTCGCGTCATTCCAGCAGCGCACGACGCTTCAAGCCGTCCCGGTGACGGCCCTCGACATCCGCGATGTTTCGCCGTGCCTTTGCGGCACTCGGCGAACGCGCTTGCGGTAGCCGTGCGACGTCGACGAGGCGTGTGGGACATGCGCATGCATTCCATGGTTTTCGTGCCCGGCCTTGCCAGGAAGGTTCAACATGCCCGCCCGAACAGAAGATCTGCCAAGCGTCGTACGCCGGATGAACGCGGGCCGGATGCTGATGGAAGGCGCATCGGTCTCCGCGGTGGCCGAAGCCCTGCACCTATCCACCGAAACGGTCAGGAAATACCGCTCCATCATCGCCGAAGGCGGCCTCGACGCGCTGCAGAAGGTCAGCGTCGGCGGCCGCACTTCATCGCTCGACGGCGCGGCGCTGGAGTGGATCGCCGCCGCACTGAACGGCTCGGCGTGCGAACACGGCTTCCCGACCCATCCATGGACCAATGCCCGGCTTCGCGAATTGATAAAAATACGCTTCGGCGTGAGCTATTCGCGCGTGTACACGTGGCAGCTTGCGACCAATCTCGGCCTGGGACACCGGCTGTCGAAATCGAGAAAATGAAGGACTCGTCCCAATGCTTCGCTCGAACGCCGTTGCTCATTGATGCGACCTCGATGGCTGTTCGATGCAAGCGTCCACGTCGACACTTTCCGCACAGTCCGCAGCCTTGCTGGCAAGCCGCAAATAGGCGGCGGCGAGGCGTCGAAGGTCCTCTTCGGAGGCGTCCTCGATGCCGATCAGCTGATTGTTCGCGGCACGATGCGAAGCGAGCAACTCGTTCAGCTTGAGATGCACGGCGGCGCTGTCCTTGTTCTGGCTTTGCTGGATCAGAAAGACCATAAGAAACGTGATGATGGTCGTGCCCGTGTTGATGACCAGTTGCCAGCCATCGGAAAAGTGAAACAGGGGCCCGGTGAGAGCCCAGACGAGCACGGTAATCGCCGCGACGCCGAAAGCCACCGGCGAACCCGCGAGCCGCGTCACCGAACTTGCGAATGCGTCGAACGCTCGCGTGATGGGGTGGCTCTTGAGGTGGCTCCTGGCGGAAGCGGCATCGGATGGGTCGAGACCAGCGCCAAGGCTGTCTGCGTATGCGCGGTTTTCGGGTTCTTGCATGCCGGCCTCCAGTAGTGCGGATTTGCATTAACTAACTGGGCCGCAGCACATAGCATGCCGAAACCGCCACATAGACGCAGCGCCCGATGCGGCTGTTCATTTCCCCGTCACGGATCGCCATTAAAAAAGCCGATCGTGATGATCCGCTCGTGATTGCAATCCGGAAAAAATCGAGCGCTGCTTCGGTCGCGAGCGGTTTCGCCATCGATATGACGGGAAGCAAAGCATCAACCGCAGGCACAGCGCTTGCTGAGTCCGCCGTCGGCCTTCAACGAAATTCAACACACATTCATCCGTTCATCAGAGGACATCGCACATGCTTACCACCCGCCCCTGCACTGCTACTTGCGTTATCGACGGCATGCCGGTCATCCTGACCTTCTACCCGGACAACGGAGTGCTGCGTATTGCCAATCCTTCGGGTGTGTGCATCAGGGAAACGCGCTGGTACGCGTCGTGGCGCGCGTTGCTGGACGAATTCCGCAGCTATACGGAGCGTGCCGAAATGGAGGGACAGCATGTCCACGAAATGGTGGACCGTCTCGGCGAGCGCAACAGTCACTCGATGCCGACCGTCGCCATTGCATGAACACTGGGCGGGTCGCGGCGCTTTTTTGTCGAGCGCCGCTCCCACTCGCGGATCCGTCATTGACCGAAATAGATCCTGCACTGAGGTCCGGAAGAGCACGGCTTGCCCTGCTGTACGCCCCCCGATTCCGATTGCCCCGCGGCCGCGCCGCCGTATGACACGTTCTGCACCGCCTGTGTGCGAGTGTCCATCCCCTGAGCGGCTTCGCCGTACGACATATCCGTCGTGGCCTGCGCCGACTCGTTTGCGTTCTGTTGCATCAGCGCGTGGCCCGACATGTCGGCGCCCGGCTGGCCCTCGAGTCCCATCGCGCTCGCAGTTCTCGGCACGAGAAACAGCAACGCGCTCGCGATTACCATCAATAAACGTAATTTCATGTCCAGACTCCTCGAATCCGGCGCAGCAGTTCTCGTCCTCCTAAAGAATTGATCCGCGAAAAGCCAGCTGGCCCAATCGGGCCGAGGAACAAGTCGATGCCGATGCACAACTGCCGCGACGGATCATCGAACTAAACGAGTAAATAATTGCCACACTTGCAGCCGATGTCGGACGCGTTCTCCACGGTAGGTGAAATCAGTCTCCGCAAGCTGGCAGCGCGAATGTGTGTTTTCCGCAATTTCTTTATAGCTCGCCCGCCCGGGAATTCAATCCCGGGGTCCACGGGTGGCGACGGGAGCTATTCCGTTCGATAAACCGCATTCGCGAAGAAAATCAGTTGAAGCGGCGCGTGCGTTGTCCGCGCAGTGCGTTATGATGTTGCCATAACGTAAAAAAGCGGCGCGCGCGTAGCACCGGCGAGAGACGGAGCGTGGACGTGAAACCAGCCATTCGCAATCAGTGCATTGTCACCTCAGTTCTTTCCGTTGCGGCCGCGAGGCTTATCCAGTCTTGTCCGCCGTGCGGCGAATCGCTGGCGTATTCACTGGCCGCCAGGGCCAGCCGATAGGCTGCCGGATTGGGCATAAGCTGTAGCGCGATTTATGGAGCAACGTTTTCTAACGCGGCTCATGGATTTTCCTTCGATCGACAACCCCACCGCGGGCCGGACCCTTTCAAACGGGATCGACGCACCGCAACTTTAGCTTGCAATCTGTAATTGACAGAACGCTGGACGTTTTAGAAGGACGAATATCTTATGGACGAAAGGAAGCGAGATAGCATGATTGCGTATCTCCGCCATCGCATGGAAGAGTTTGGCATCAAACCAGAAGACCTCGCTGCCGCGCTGGCGTCCGAGCCGATCGCGCAAAAGGTGGAACGCTACCGGAGCGCGACGGGAGACAGTTGGGACGGCCAGGGTGAAATGCCCCAATGGCTGAAACAGGCAATCAGCGCAGGTCAATCAATCGACCACTTTGAATTGACAGCCAAACCGGCCCCTGCTCCGCAGCCGAAAAAACACGTGGACTGGAAAAACGACCCGTTCGCGGGAAGTCCGCTTGCGCGTTCCCACAACCGTTAAGCCATCAGGCTGTTGAGCCGTTGGCTCATCAGGTCAGCCCCCGCATTTTCCTGTCGGATATCGCATGTTTCGCATGCCCGCCGACGCGCGCACGCGAGGCGTCACTGCGTGCGCCCTGCCGGCACATATCTTTCTTCTCAGTCAGCGCTCGTGCGCGCCGCCGCGCCGTATAGCCGGCCGGAGTAGCCCAATGACGCGTCGGCTAGCTGGGCCGGTCATGCGGGTTACGAATGGACATGACGCCGGAATCCACAGCGAAAAAGCATCAGTTCGACAGACCGCGGGATCCGGCCGATGTCGCCAGACGCAGCGATGAACGCCGCGAAAAGCAAACATCGAACGAGCCGGATCTATGATTCAGGCGCCTGTCAGCCTACGCAACGGCTTGCGACAGTCACGCGTCGCACGTGGTGGCCCGGTCTTCCGGTGAGGCGCTAGTCGCGCTGACCGTTACGGTACCCAATGAATCTTCGACCGAATGGTTCGCGAGGGCGCCGTCGCCGCGGGGCGCATCGCCAGCGGGCAAGGCCGTGGAAACCTTGTTACGGGCACAACGGCCGTGCCCCGGCGGCGTGTCGAATTGCGGCAACGCGATAAGCGCGCTGACCTGTCGCACGATCTGCCAGAACATTTTTTCGAACAGCCGCACGCGCTCGTCGTCCGGCACGCCGTCCACGAGCGGATCGGCGACGCTCCAGGCGAGCAACGACGGCGCGCCCGGAAACGCGGGCGCATGATGTTCGTCGACGGATTCGTCCAGTGCGATGACGAGGTCCATTCGCGGCGCCCATTCGCCGGTGAATTCCAGCCAGCTTTTCGGGCTCAATATGTCGCGCGTCGATATGCCCGAGCGCAATTGCGCGACCGCGAGCGGATGAACCCGCGCGGCCGGCTCAGGCCCCGCGCTGAACGCTTCGAACCGGTGTCCCGCCAGTTCGCGCAGCAAAGCTTCGGCAATGACGCCGCACGCTGAATTGTCGCGGCAAAGAAACAGCACTTTGTATTTTGTGGTCACGCTTACCCCGTACCCGTGTTTTCTTTTTTTTGCTTCTGGGTGCCATTCTGCCAACCCAGTCTTGCGCCCCCGTGACACTACGATGTCTTAATTACTTGCGCCACGGGAATTTGCACCAGGTGGATTTCAATTCACGGGCACGTAACGCTGCAAACCGCATTTGCCGCGAACTGTGTCAGCGCGACGAATGTGCTTACATTATGCTGTCGGTCACAGGCGAGGCGGCAAGCACGCGTGCGTGCAACCAGGGCCGCAAGCACGCTAAACGCACCGGTGCCCGGGGCTAAGGAGCGTGCGTGTCGTGACTGAGCGGCCTGAAACGCGGTAATCGCCGTGTCATGACCCCCTTCGCCGCAAACGAATCGCAGCCGGGCACGCACCGATTGGCGCAGATCAGGCGACGCATTGTTTCGCGCAGACCGATTTATTCCACCCCCTCTCGCGTTCATACTTCAACCAGTTTTTTACGTCGGCGTGCGACGCCCTCCATCACGGACCCCTAGATGCTGAACAGAAACGCCATCAGTTCCGGCGCGTACCTCGAAAGTTTTGATTCGCTGCCGAGAGAGATGCTGTGGACTCAGGCGCAGATCGATGCGTCGCTCGCGCAGACCATGCAGCAGCATCCACAAGAAGGAGGCGACGTCTGGGTCTTCGCCTACGGCTCGTTGATGTGGAATCCGATTTCGGACTTCGACAGCCGCCGCATCGCGACGCTGCACGGCTGGCATCGCAGCTTCTGCATCCGGATGATCGCCGGGCGCGGCACGCCGCAGCAGCCGGGACGCATGCTCTCGCTCGAACCGGGCGGCAGCACGCAAGGTGTTGCGCTACGCCTGTGCGGCGCGACGCTCGAAGAAGAACTGCGGATTCTCTGGATTCGCGAAATGGTGACGGGCGCTTATCGTCCGACCTGGGCGCCGGTCACGCTCGACGACGGCACCGAAGTCCGCGCAATCGCCTTCGTCGCCGAGCCCGGCGACTCGCAATATGAAGGCGACGCACGCGCCGCCGCGATCGCGCCGTCGATGGCCGTCGCCACCGGCCTCTTCGGCACGAACGCGGAGTACGTGTTCAAGCTGCAAAGCGCGTTGGCGGACTGCGGCATGAACGACCCCTATATCGACGAGCTTGCGTGCGAACTGACGCGGATCAGCGGCCAGCCCGCGTGATCCGTCAAAAACGCAGGCTGTTCAGAAACTGAAACCACAAGCCGCCGAGCGCGCCGGCGGGATGCGCGTCGGCGGTGGGTTCGTCCTGCTCTGCGCGATTCGCGTGATTGGCATGCTTCGCGCGATTGGCGGGCGCGTCGCGAGTGGCGGCATTCTTCACTGTGGCCGCATCGGCCTGGGGCTGTATATCGGTATCTTTGGCGGCATCGGCGGCTTCGGCATCGGCCGAAGAACGGCTTGCATCGCCAGCCACCCCAGACTTCGCCGCTTCGCGCCGCGACGCCTGCAGCGCCGCCACGCTGTCCGCGATCTGCGCGGCGCGCCGCGGCTCGCATTGCCGCCCGAGCAGCACGCCGAACAGCACATCGCGATTGTGGCCTTCGTCGGCGAAACGGATCGCGACCGACACCATCTCCGCATACGCCGCTTCGTCGGCCGCGCGTGCCGCCGCCGCGCGCTGCGCCTGCGCGTGCTGCTGGCGCTCGCGCTGCGCTTCCCAATGGCGCATCTGCTCCGCGTAGACCGCGTCGTACACCTTGCGCTGCCCGGCGTCGGAGAGGATCGCGTACGCGTCCTTGATCTCCTGGAACGCGGCGCGCGCGGCGTCCTCAGCGCCGTGATTGCGGTCCGGATGCCACTTCATCGCGGCCTTGCGGTAGGCTCGCTTGATTTCTTCGTCGGTGGCGTGCGCGTGCACGCCGAGCGTGTCATATAGGGTCGTCATTGCCTGCCAGATCTCGCTGGGAATCATCGCGGACCATCGTAGCATGCGAAAAGCGGCTTTCTCCTAAAGCGGCCCGCACCGGGCCGCTGCAACAAGGGTACAGCGATCATTCAACCCATGGTGTCGGCAAGCAAGTCATCGGTGCCTCTACGTGGCCATTTGCGCAGCAGCGTTATTGCCCTTCCGGGAACGCCCGCTTCAGAAAAAAATGTCCAACGCTCACTTGCAACCCACAGGGTCCCCTGAACCTTGCTATGGCGCACGGATGTTGTTCCGCCGGGGTCGGCCTTTTGCATCGAAGCCGAGTCACTGATTGCGACGCTCGGCTTCTGAGTCGCGCGAATGGAAGCCGCCGGTGCGTACGAGATAGCATTAGTGCGATCGACGCTTCATCTCGATGGACAGCCTCCGATACGTTTGCGCGACCTAGCAGTGACTCATCTTGATTACGCGTGAAACCTGACCAACCGTGAACCCGCTCTTGTGAGCATATGGCGCACAATCGAGAGGCGCGGTCAGTGACTCGCTGACAGCGAACTGACCAACGTAGCGAAACAAGTCCGTCTCGAGCTTGATGAAAACGGGGATAGCCCCGTCCTGCCTTGCGAGCGTCTTCCCGGCGGCACGCGCTGCAGCACTGCCGTCGCAGATAATGACGTCAGGCGCTTGCGGGTTGAGATCGGGCCGCAGGCAGGCAGCGACGACCTTGCCATTTTTGGTCGGCAGAAAAGCTTGTTTACTTCCGCCGCAGACAGTGTGGATGTATTCGCGAGTATAGTTTTTGTTAATTTCAAACATGACAGACCTCTCCGTAAAATGCATAACGCAAAGTTGAAGCCAACTCAAATTGACACTATGGATACCTAACTTGTAAATGAACTAAAAAGCGGTGGTATTGGTTTCTTCCAGCAGCGCGGGCACAGGAACACCAATGCAACAGCGGCGGGGCTTTATTCCGCTCGATCATTCAGCGCGCCTAAGGCCCTCAGTACGGCGTCTCCTTCCCTCGTAATCGCAAATCTGAATTCGCCGATTTCCGATTCAACTAGCTCGGCAAGTCCAGCCCTTTGAAGCGCCACCACGTCCGGAGTCTCCATCCTCACCTCGATTGGCGCGTGACTTAACAGGACAAGCGCTGCCATCTCATGCGCACTCAGGCAGGGCGCGGCTTTGGATGCGCGACTACGTTCAAACGTTTTCATCGGCAATTTCTTTACCAAAGTTTGAAGCGCGCGCACTAGTTAAGGCGCAGGGCCGCATCGATCGCGTAGCAGGCGCACGCGCGCATCGCAAGCTGATGCTCGCGAGCCGATGCCATCAGGACACAGGTGAACCCTGCATCCCGATGGCGCTAAAAAAGAGGTGCACGGAGAAGGTTACTGCGACGCACACCGTCTGCCTGCTGGCAAGACGGCGGCTGAGAGAAATGGCACGCGGACGTCCTGCCGGTCAGGCAGTGAGATTATTTGTTGGTCGACGACATCGGCCATTCATGGCATTCGTTCCCTGATGGAGGTTCCGATTATTCTAGAGATCCTAAGCTCGGCGGCAAGTAAAAAGGTAGTAAAGAGGGAATCACGCGTAGTCCCTGGCATTGTCGACGGAGGTTCCTTGTGGCCCAGCGCGCGCGAATTGCGACTCTTTCCAAATTGATTCGACTTCGCCACATCCGGAATTTCTGGGGGCGGACATTCGTCGCACTGCCGCCGGCACGGAATCGCCGCCGACATTCGGCACCGACCCTGTCGAAGAGTTCCTCAAGCTGGCCGAAGTCACGATGAAGGAATTCCCGAACAGCGTCTGCTTCGCCAGCAAACTGATTTTCAAACAGGTGAATATCCTGACCAGGTGGCTGCACAATCACACGCCGCTGGAAATCCAGGCGCGCCTGCATCAGCAGGGCAAACAGATGGTACTGCTGCCGATGAACGTTGGATGATTCAGTGAACCATCGTCACCGGGGTCAACGTGCGCCGCGACAGCAGCGCGAGCATGGCTAGCCTGCGGAAGAATCCCATATGACTGGCGTCGATCACGATCACGTCGGCCTGCCTGGTCGCCGCATAGTCGGCAATCGCTTTCGTGCGATAGCCGAAGACCCGTTTCCAGTGGTACGGCACGCCGGCTTCGTCGAGAATGGTGCGGACGTCGATCAAGGCCTTTAGCATGGCCCGCTTCTCCCGGCGCAGCAGTGCGCTCCGGTTGTGGAATGCTGCCGCTCGCCCCTGATCGACAGGCCTGAGTACTTCCAGCAATTCGACTTCGGTAATGCCGCGCTCCAGAAACATGAACGCCGCGTAGCGCGCCGCTTCTATCGCGCCGCCGTGGTCGAGAACAGGGATTAGCATTCGTATCATCGAAAACTCCAGCCGGGAATTCTATATTCTGAGCGTAGCCAATGCGGCGTTAACGTTGCGTAAAGATCTCCACGGTGGTTTGCGACGTGCAGCCAGATTCCACGGCAGCGCAAGGCTGCGCTCACGATGCCTGGATCGCAGCGGGATTCAGCTCGATATGCAAAATCACCAGCCATCGCTTCGGGCAATTCTCGGCGATCTGCAGAACCTGCTTCCTGTCGCCGCCAATCTTCACGAAACCCTTTCCACGTGCGGAACCGAACGCGCGCCGCGCATCGGACAGCAGCCACAGTGTCAGCAGGCCGGATGTCACGCAACTAAAAAGCCAGCTCACTTCTGGAGGCAGCGCGGCATCGAGTTGCTGCGCGACATACGTAAAAATAGTCGTGAGAACATTATTGGTGACGAAGGCGATGGCGACAACCTTGCACATCCCTCTGAACATCATGGCGGGTCTTGAGGGGAGCATGGGATGTCAAAGCCCTGGAATGCGGCGAGCTTCAACCCTGGCCAGATTCAATGCCTGCGCGGAGCTACGCATCGACCGGCCGCAGCTGGACCCTGTCACCCGCTGAATCTGATTGTCGTGGTGCGTCGTCACGCGCAGCGCGCCTTTGAACAATTTGCCCCGAGCGGGAAATACGCATGCCGCCATAGTTGCGTTTCCCTTCGCTTGTTTGAATCCCACACCACCTCCCGAAAATGACAGTCTCTTTTGGCGGGAACGCCTGCCTTGAACTCTACGGACAACGCCGTAAAGGCAGGGAAACGATTGCCGTCGGGGATATAAAAATCCTGTGAAAATCACCGTACGCCGACCAGCAGATAGCCCACTCCGGATTCGGTGACGACATGTTCAGGATGCGCCGGATCACGTTCGAGCTTCGGCGCAGATGCCCCATGTAGATTCGCAGGCGGTGGTGTAGCAATCCCTTCGTGTTCTCATTAGTGCCGCGTTATCAAGGGCTCAGTGGCTCGCAAAAATAGATTCGAAGCGCCATGTCGACTTGCAGCTTTGAGTGTTTGGCCATCTCTGCCCCCTGGTCCCAGGTCAGAGATTTGCGTAACTGCGGCAGCCAGTTTTTCGTCGAAGTGGCAATCTCATTTCCAATTTCAGCGGCACCGTGTCCGGCCAATGCAGGTCCATTCTTCATTCTCGCAATTCCGTATTCCTTCATGCGGGAAGATGCAGCAACACGGTAAAGCGGGTTGTGCGCTCCACAAGGGTCCCAATCGCAGCGTTTCCCAGTCCAGGAATCAGATTGCCTTCCGCATACCGCCAGGATCTGATTGAATGCGAACGCATCGGCAACCACCTTGCTTTTTCCTCTCAGCAGCATCGCTGGTTTGAAGCGCCATCTGCTTTTCATGCTCTTCCGAATGACAGTCTATCGGGCTATCCGGCAAGGGGTGCGTCAAAAGTTGCATTGCAGTCGCCGCGCGTGCCTTCAGGCCAGCCGCCCTTCACGAAAAAAAGGCGAATGGAAGCGTCGCCGCCACATAAACCGCAATGCCTGTTGCTGGCAGTCCCACGGCAATGACCAGTGCGGCGACAAAGCTACCCGCGACCGCCCATGCTGCCAGAGATCGTCGCTGACTTTGCCGTCTGGCAATATCAGCACGATGTCTCTGGTTGTGCCCGTTATCTTGTTCTGCGACAGTGTATTGACGAACATCTGGACCAGACATAGTGGTGACTTGTTGATTGACTGCCGGATTCTGGCACTCGACAGATATCGGTCGCGTAAATAAGGGGGATCGAGGCAAAAAATATTTGTATATGAGCCTCATGTCCGAAGTCTTTATAGACGGTTTACGCCGTGCCCGCATATCTTTGCGGAAAGCACTATACCGGACCCGCTAGAGTTCCATGCACCCGGACAGGAAGCAAACGATATGCATGGGAATGCCACAGCGAATGGAATGCAGAAAGCAAAAATGCTCCCGGCATCTGGCCTGAAGCCAGTCCTGGTTGCGATCGTGTTTTTGCTTGCCCATCCGACGCAGACCGCCCATGCACAATCGACGATCGCCGAATCATTCGTCGAAGGCGACGCGATCGACGGAGCCGCTATACCGGCGTTGAGCGATATCGTCACAGTGTTACGCGAGCAGTTTCGTGTTGCTCGGGCAGATTCAATCAGGATCGCCCAGGCCGTGCTGACTGAGGCAAATCACTATGCAGTGTCGCCCGTTCTGTTGCTCGCGGTCATGTCGGTCGAATCGAGTTTCGATCGACATGCAATCAGCGGCGTTGGTGCAAGAGGACTGATGCAGATCTTGCCGGCGGCGCATCCGCAGTTGACTGCGAATGTCGGCGACTTGTCCGATC
Organism: Paraburkholderia sp. RL18-085-BIA-A; assembly: GCF_046027075.1. Classification (NCBI taxonomy): domain Bacteria; kingdom Pseudomonadati; phylum Pseudomonadota; class Betaproteobacteria; order Burkholderiales; family Burkholderiaceae; genus Paraburkholderia; species Paraburkholderia sp. RL18-085-BIA-A. Next base: position 84,391 of record NZ_JARESU010000025.1, read on the forward strand.
CGGAGATCAACGTGCGAATCGGATCCGCTATTTTGCGTAGCTACCTCGATGCGACAGGCGGCGACCTCGACGCCGCATTGTTCCGCTACAGCGGCGGAGGCCGTGGATACGCGCGCCGGGTTGCATTGCAGATGCGCAGCTTCGACGCGCGTTTCCATTCCGCGAATGACAGGCTAGCCGGAACCGCGTTCGACAACGCTCACTGACAAAATCGTGACGCACACAATCCTATAAGCCGGCATTGATCCGACATTCATCGGCAAGAGCACCATCTGTCTGCCTTGGCAGGTGCAAACGCATCTGCATCTCGACCGGCGTCTGATTGTGCAGCCACGCGGTCAGGAAATTCACCCGCCTGAGAATCAGTCTGCTGACAAAACACCTGCTGTTTGTCGACTCGTCCACCCTGGTTTCGGCGAACTTCACGAACTCGCCGATCGGACGCGGGCCAAGGGCAATGATGCCACGTAGTATTCGAGCGGCGACGATATCGTTTGCCGGAACCACTCAAGATGCTCCGCCCCTTCGTAGCTCTGCGCATCGACTTCGCCTACGGCAAGGAAAATCACGTTCTTGCGTCATCTTTCCGGGGGCGGTGGAATGACGCATATCGCATTACGCGGTCTCCACGTGATCGGCATTTACGTGCTTTTTACGAATGCACGCTCGAACTTTCCGCGGCGTTTACGCCATGTTTCCTAGGCTTCATCTTGGGAAGGTCCGTTACGGGAGGCACGCCATGGATCTGCTTTATCTCATTGCTATCGCCGCATTCGGTGGCCTGATTGCGGCGCTTGCGATTGGCTGCGACAAGCTCCGCCGTGCTCCCGGAGGCCGCCCATGACTGCCTGGATGGTCTGGCTTGCCGCAGCTTCGACGCTCGTGCTGTTTGCCTACCTCGTGTATGCCTTGCTGCGCGCGGAGGATCTCGAATGAGCTTCAACAACCTGTTCCAGCTCGCTCTCTATATCGTCGTACTGATCGCGCTGGCGATCCCGCTCGGCCGTTACATGACTGCGGTGCTCGATGGTTCGTCCGTCGTCGTGCGGCGCGTTGGGCGACCGATCGAGGCTGTGTTTTACAAGCTGGCTGGTGTCGATCCGCAAGCCGAAATGTCGTGGACGCATTACGCGCTTGCCGTGATTGTCTTCAACGCGCTGGGCGTGCTCGCAGTGTACGGGTTCATGCGTTTGCAACAGTGGCTGCCCGTCAACCCGCAAAGTTTCGGTCCAATGACACCCGACGCCGCATTCAACACGGCGGTCAGCTTTGTGACCAACACGAACTGGCAAGACTACTCTCCCGAGGCCACCGCGAGCTATCTCTCCCAGATGGCAGCCCTCACCGTGCAGAACTTCCTGTCGGCGGCGACAGGCATTGCCGTCGTCGTGGCGCTCATCCGCGGCTTCGCGCGCCATACCACGAAAACCATCGGTAACTTCTGGGTTGACCTGACACGGATCACGCTGTACATCCTCGCTCCTCTCGCGACGGTCATCGCGTTGCTGTTAGTCGGCCAGGGCGCAATCCAGAATTTCAACGCGTACAAGGACGTCGCCACGCTGCAGGTCACGACCTACCAGACACCGAAGATGGATGCCCAGGGCAATCCGTTGAAGGATGCGAAAGGCAATCCCGTGATGGTCGACAACAAGGCCGACAAGCAGACCATAGCAATGGGGCCCACTGCATCGCAGGAAGCCATCAAGATGCTCGGCACAAACGGCGGTGGCTTCTTCAACGCCAATTCCGCGCATCCGTACGAAAACCCGACGCCGTTCGCGAACTTCGTGCAGATGATCGCGATGCTCGTCATTCCGGCGGCGTTGTGCCTCGTATTCGGCCGCATGGTGGGCGACCAGCGCCAGGGGTACGCCGTGCTCGCCGCGATGACGATTGCATTTGCGGCAGCCTGCTGGGTGGAGATTTCCGCGGAACAGGCAGGCAATCCGCTATTTGCTTCGCTGCATGTGGATCAAACAGCGTCCACGTTGCAGGCGGGCGGCAACATGGAAGGCAAGGAAACGCGGTTCGGCATCGCGCAGTCGGGAATCTTCACGGTCGCGACGACCGCGGCCTCGTGCGGCGCGGTGAACAACATGCACGATTCGCTGACGCCGATAGGCGGCATGGTTCCGCTGCTGCTGATCGAGCTTGGTGAAGTGATCTTCGGCGGCGTCGGCTCGGGCCTGTACGGGATGCTCGTGTTTGCGCTGCTCGCCGTGTTCGTCGCGGGCCTGATGATCGGCCGTACGCCTGAGTATGTCGGCAAGAAGATCGAATCGTATGAGATGAAGATGGTGTCGATTGCTGTGCTGCTCACGCCATTGCTTGTGCTGGTGGGGGCGTCGGTCGGCGTGCTGAGTTCCGCGGGCACGGCGGGCATCGCGAATCCGGGGCCGCACGGATTCTCGGAGATTCTCTATGCGTACAGCTCGGCCGCGAACAACAACGGCAGTGCATTTGCGGGCCTGTCCGTCAATACGCCGTTCTACAACGTGACGCTGGCGATCGCCATGTGGTTCGGCCGCTTCGGCTCGATCATTCCCGTTCTCGCCATTGCCGGTTCACTGGCCGCCAAGAAACGTCTCGCGGTTACCGCGGGCACTTTACCGACGCACGGTCCGCTATTCGTCGTGCTGCTCCTTGGTACGGTTGTACTGGTCGGCGCGCTGACCTATGTGCCGGCGCTGGCGCTCGGTCCCGTCGTCGAGCATCTGACGATGATCTCGGGTCACTGATTTCGAGGAAAGCATGACTACCCGTACCCAACCGCCTGTTCACCAACCGGACAATATTGGTCAGGCGCGCACGGCCGCGCGCTCGATGTTCGATCCGGTCATTATCAAGCCGGCGCTCGTCGATTCATTCAGGAAACTCGCCCCTCGCACACAATTGCGCAACCCGGTGATGTTCTGCGTGTACGTCGGCAGCATCCTGACGACCATTCTGTGGATCGCCGCGCTCGGCGGCCAGGCCGAGGCGCCCGCGGGCTTCATCCTCGCGATTGCGCTGTGGCTGTGGTTCACGGTACTGTTCGCGAACTTCGCCGAAGCGCTGGCCGAAGGGCGCTCGAAGGCGCAGGCCGCATCGCTGCGCAGCGCGAAGCACAACGTGATGGCCAAGAAGCTCAACGAGCCGCATCCGAAGGCGCCGATCCACATCGTCACGTCGACCGATCTGCGCAAGGGAGACGTCGTGCTGGTCGAGACGGGCGACGTGATTCCGGCCGACGGCGAGGTCATCGAGGGCGTCGCGTCGGTCGACGAGTCGGCGATCACGGGTGAATCCGCGCCGGTGATCCGCGAATCGGGCGGCGACTTTTCGTCCGTCACAGGTGGCACGCGCGTGCTGTCGGACTGGATCGTGGTGCGCGTCAGCGTCAATCCCGGCGAGGCGTTTCTCGACAGGATGATCGCGATGGTGGAAGGGGCGAAGCGGCAGAAAACGCCGAACGAAATCGCACTGACGATCCTGCTGGTCGCGTTGACACTGGTGCTGCTGTTCGCGACCGCCACGTTGCTGCCGTTCTCGATGTTCGCCGTCGAGGCGGTCAAGACTGGCCACGTCGTGACGATCACCGCCCTTGTGGCGCTGCTCGTGTGCCTGATTCCGACGACGATCGGCGGCCTGCTGTCCGCGATCGGCGTGGCTGGGATGAGCCGCATGATGCAGGCGAACGTGATCGCGACATCCGGCCGCGCAGTCGAAGCGGCTGGCGACGTCGACGTGCTACTGCTCGACAAGACCGGCACGATCACGCTCGGCAATCGTCAGGCATCCAGCTTCCTGCCCGGGCCGTGGACTTCTGAGCAGGACCTTGCGGACGCCGCGCAGCTTTCATCGCTTGCCGACGAAACGCCGGAAGGCCGCAGCATCGTTGTGCTAGCGAAACAGCGCTTCAACCTCCGTGAACGCGAAATGGGCGCCTTGCACGCGACGTTTCTCGCATTCAGCGCACAGTCGCGCATGAGCGGCGTCGACCTGTCCCCCACGGGGACTTCCTCCGGGGCGCCAGGCCGCGAGATCCGCAAGGGCGCCGCCGACTCGGTCAAGCAGTACGTCGAAGCACATGGTGGGCGTTTTCCGGCCGAACTGGACAACATCGTGACGGATGTCGCGCGGCGCGGCAGCACGCCGCTCGTGGTGGCGGACAAGCAAGGCGATGTGGCGCGCGCGCTCGGCGTGATCGAACTGAAGGACATCGTCAAGGGCGGCATCAAGGAACGTTTCGCCGAACTGCGCAAGATGGGCATCAAGACCATCATGATCACGGGCGACAACCGGCTGACTGCTGCGGCGATCGCAGCGGAGGCCGGCGTCGACGACTTCCTCGCCGAAGCGACGCCGGAAGCGAAGCTCACGATGATCCGGACGCATCAGGGCGAAGGGCGCCTTGTGGCGATGACGGGCGACGGCACCAACGATGCCCCCGCCCTCGCCCAGGCCGATGTCGCGGTCGCGATGAACTCCGGCACTCAGGCGGCCAAGGAAGCTGGCAACATGGTCGACCTGGATTCGAATCCGACCAAGCTCATCGAGATCGTCGAGATCGGCAAGCAGATGCTGATGACACGCGGGTCGCTGACGACGTTCTCGATCGCCAACGACGTTGCGAAGTACTTCGCGATCATCCCCGCAGCGTTCGCGACGACCTATCCGCAACTGCGTGTGCTAGACGTCATGCACCTGAGCTCGCCGTCATCGGCGATCCTCTCGGCGGTCATCTTCAACGCGCTCATCATCGTGGCGCTGATCCCCCTTGCGCTCAAGGGTGTGAAGTATCGCCCGCTTGGGGCCGCCTCGCTGCTGCGCCGTAACCTGCTGATCTACGGGCTGGGCGGCATTCTGCTGCCGTTCCCGTTCATCAAGCTGATCGACATGGTTCTCACCGGTTTCGGCTGGATTTGATCAACAGAGCAACCATCATGAAAAACCTGATTCGTCCCGTGCTCGTGCTGTTCGTTTTGATGACCGTGTTGACAGGAGTGGTCTATCCGCTCGTGGTGACGGCAGTTGGCCATGCGGCATTTGCTCGCCCGGCGGGCGGCAGCCTGATCGAGCACAACGGCAAGATGGTCGGTTCGGAGTTAATCGGCCAGCAGTTTGATGCGCCCTATTATTTCTGGGGGCGGCTATCGGCTACTACGCCGATGCCGTACAACGCCCAAGGCTCGAGTGGCTCGAACCTCGGTCCGACCAACCCCGCACTCGCCGACGAAGTGAAAGGCCGCATCGATGCACTCAAGGCTGCAGGCACCGACATGTCGCAGCCCGTGCCCGTCGACCTGGTCACCTCGTCGGGCAGCGGTCTCGATCCTGAGATCAGCCCGGCAGCAGCGGCCTATCAGGCGGCACGCGTTGCGAAAGCCCGCGGTTTGACGGTGGACCAGATCAACGGACTGATTGCCCGCTATACCTCCGGCCGGCAGTTCGGCATTTTTGGCGAAGCGCGTGTGAACGTACTGAAGCTGAATCTCGCACTCGACGACCTCAAGCCGATGCAATGACAATTGCGCTGCCGGCGCACGACACGGCTGCAAACAGGCGGTGCTGGATGCGGGCCGTCAACGCGAAAAAAACATGAGCGAGCCGACGACTACAATTGTTCTGATCGAAGACGACAGACACATCCGCCGTTTCGTACACGCCTCCCTGGAAGCGGATGGAATGACGGTCTGCGAGGCTGAAACGGGCGCGCAAGGGCTGGCCCAGGCCACGACACGGCGGCCTGATCTCGTCATCGTCGATCTCGGCTTGCCGGATATGGACGGTATTGAGGTGATCCGGGAACTGCGTAAATGGTCCGCTGTGCCGGTGATCGTCCTGTCGGCACGCAGTCGGGAGGAGCATAAAGTCGCGGCGCTCGACGCCGGCGCGGATGACTACCTGACCAAGCCATTCGGTATGCCAGAACTCACTGCACGCATTCGTGCACATCTGCGGCGCCAAACTCGCAGCGGCAGGCTGGAGTCAACGAGAGTGTATTTCGGCTCTGTCACGATCGATCTCGCCGAGCGGACGGTGATGCGCGACGGCCAGACCGTCCATCTCAGCCCGATCGAATACCGGCTACTGTCGGCGCTCGTATCCCGTGCAGGATGGGTTATGACTCATCGCCAACTACTTCAGGAGGTGTGGGGTCCAACACGCACCACCAACGACCATTATTTGCGAGTCTACATGGGACATCTGCGGCAGAAACTTGAGGACGATCCGGCGCAGCCCGAGCACATTATCACGGAGACGGGTATCGGCTACCGTCTTGTCGGTGTGAGTGATCATCAGGGTCAGCAGTAACCGGCATGTCGCTAACCTGCTTTGCATAGGTGCCAGCCACCCATTCCCGCGGTCCTCGCCGGGCGCGGTGCAAACAAGTCGCTAGTGGCACAACTCACCATGCGTACCCTGCAACCGCTCCGCTCGCATATAAACCCGACTGCCTAAAACGCCAAAAAGAGTTCTTCCCTGTCTAAGAGAGCTTCCTCTCTCAAATCAAGAAAGAAGAAACTCCTTATCAGGGGACATGCCCCAGCTTGGTGAAAGAAGAATGTCTAAGGGCAAGCGCATCCTGGAACCTGGATAAAAGGCTGGCGGTCTTGCGGTCTTCTGCAGTCGCAAGCGAAATGCCACCGAAAGCACCGGTGTAGGGTATCTTTCGGCTCGCGTCAATCATGAGCCTATGCGGGCGCTTACTCGTGCCCGCGGGTCGTTGGCAACGGGCGAATCCGCTCGCAGACCAGGTCGACATCCGGGGGCGCCACACCGATATTGGGATCCGAGCCCGCATCCGTGCCGTCGAAGGCGAGCCGCGAGCAAGCTCCGCGTCGTCGTCCGGTTTCGTTGCTTGCGGTAACACTGGTAGTAGCAGTTGCACGGGCTGTGCGCGTGGCACGCTCCAGTCAGGGTTCCAGGAGGCGCAAGAGCCTCAGCTCTTCGAAGTCAAGTTCGGCTTCTATCCGATGCAGGACCGCATCATCGATGCGCCCTGCCTCCTTGAGCTTCAACAGTTCCCGGCGCGACACGCTCACCATTTCGAGTTCCAGGCGTAGTTGTCGCGCTCTGACATTGACCTGCTCGGCTCCTTCGCGATGGGCCCGGTCATTATTGCTTACCCGAACCTTGTATTCGTCCATGAGCCGCTCGAGCGCAACATCCTCGGCCTCCTCGCTGGCGGCCTCTCGCGCTTCCAGCTCCTGCAGCGCCGCATTGAATGTTTTTGACCTCGCCTCCAGCTCAGACATCGTCTGCCGCCTCACCGGACGAATTCGAACGAGGCGAATCAAAAGCGATAACGTCCCGCCCTGGATGACCAGGGTGGAAATGATGAGCGCGAAGGAGCTGAAGACAATCAGGTCGCGCGCGGGAAAATCGTTGGGTAACGCAAGTGCGGCCACCAGGCTGACCACTCCGCGCATACCCGCCCACGCGAGAATCACAGACTCGCGGAGCGACCAGGCCCGAACCACCTTCGTCTTCTTGAACAGTTGCCCCGGAATGTACATCGCGACGCCGACCCATACCAGTCTCGCAACGAAGGTAGCGATGATGGTCGGTATGGCCATATTCAGGCCAGCGACCAGCAACAAATCTTGCTGCTGCATGCGGACCACGATGCCGCGCAGTGCGAGGCCGATAAGGATGAACACCAGAGAGTCAAGAATGAACTCGACTGCTTCCCATGTGGCCTTCGCCTTCAGACGCATGCTGGCGCCGAAAATCCGATGCTGGCAAATCCCCAATATTAGTCCGCACGTCACAACCGAGAGGACACCAGAGCCGCCCATTTCCTCAGCTATGGCGTAGCTTGCCCACGCCATGATGAATGTCACCGTGATGCCGATAGCGACATCCTCAATCCTGGCTATCAACCAGGTCATCACCGTGCCACTCAGAGCTCCTACGGCGACTCCAATGGCTGTGAGCGCGAGAAAGAGATTGCCGCCTTTTGCCAGCGTAATGTTGGCCGTCGATGCGGACAGAATGGCTATCTGATAAAGCAGGAGGCCCGACGCGTCGTTAACCAGGCTTTCACCCTCGAGCGTGGTCACCAACCTGCCGGGCAGCGGATTACGTTGAAGTATCGCCTTCGCAGCGACTGCGTCAGGCGGCGAGACAATAGCGCCCAATGCGAAGCAAGCGCTCCACGGCAACGAAGGGTTAACAGCGTGCACGACGGCCGCGACGACGACCGTGGTGAACATCACGGCCCCCAATGCCAGGGAAATGATGGGGCCGACCTCTCTTTGAAAGTCGTCCCACGCCGTATAAAACGCACTCGACATCAGGAGCGGCGGAAGGACCGCTGCAAGCACAAGACCGGGGTCGATTTCGGGCGAATGCCCGCCAAACAGGGCTGCGCAACACCCGCCGACAAGGAGCGCGAGCGCGGGCGGAAATGCCGCTCGGTTCGCGAGCCAGGTCAGCACGCACGCACCCGCCATCAGCATTAGCAGGTAGTGGAAAAACTGGACGTTATCCATGAGCTATTCCGAGAGCACGAGCGCCGCTTGGACAGGCATCTTGATGCTTCTCTTTCTTCCGTATGATACGGCGCCCGAGGCTCGCCCGTGCGACGCTACCAGCCAAACTTCAGCTCCAGCCCAACATAGTCGGCGTTGCTCCCGCCCAGTTCGCGAACAGAATCTCCGACCTGGAAATGAACGGCCTCAACGGCTGCAATCAGGTTGGTCGCCACGGTCCAGTCAGCACGTATCTGTGCATAGGCGCCGGTCCATCGCGTGCCGTGGCCAGCGGTACCCGGGACGACAGCACTTCCCTGCTGATAAATGGCGTCGTTCGTGCTCATCCGCCATTGGAATCCAACGGCGAATAACAAGGCCAGCTTGCTGGACGGCTTGAGTGTAATCGAGGGCTTCACATGGATGAGGTTGGCATACCCGGTGTAGCCCGCCAACGTGAAGTAATAACCGTTCGGGAAAAGCGGATTGAAGGTCTCGACGCGGCTGTCGTTCAACTGACGGTCACCGGATGCCGCATCAACCTGCACACCGAACCGCGGCTTCCAGGGAGAATCGAGCGTGTAGCCGAACAGCGAGCCAACCGCCCATGCAGCAATCGGCTTGTCGCCGACGTGGCCCGTTTGATACATCGACTCCACGTCCCAATCCGTTGCAGCGATTTTCCCCGTATATCGCAGGTCGAACACGTTGCGATGCTCTTCGCCTTGCGCATCAAGGAACTTCGCACCGGCACGGGTGTAAAACGAATAGTATCCAGACAGGTCTCCAGGCCCAACGCCCTGCCGTTCGAAACGCACGCCGCTGAAGGTCAAATTGCGATTCGACGTGTCGTCGAATACCGTGACGTCGCGGTACTGAACGGGCTGGGTCAGATAACCGATGAAGCGCCATTTCTGGTACTCGTAATCGGCCCAGATAGCGTCGTACGCCTGCCGTACGTTCGGACCGTCCCGAACCGAAATGAACCGCTGAAGGTCGAATGCCATTTCCTGACGGCCGACGCGGACTTTCAACGTTCCGGGCCCAAGCGGACTGACCCACGCAACAAATGCCTGTTCCAGATCGAGCGGATTCTTGTCAACAGGGGTCACCATATCCTTGCCGAACGGCCTGGCATCTTCGAGTTGCGCAAAGAACTGAAGGTACGGGCCAATACGCGCATCGGCACTGACCTGCGCGCGCTGGATCACGTAGGTATCCGGCTGTCCCGAGCCGATGCCGAATAGAGGCGCATTGTTGATCTCGAGGCGCTCGCGCAGATTGGCCCCGAGCGACAGATACGAATATGGGTCACCTCCGAGCGGGATATATTTCAGGCTGTCCAGTGGCTTGCGCGGTACACAGGGATTCTTGAGAACGGACCAATCTTCTTGCCAGCGATTGAACATCACGACCGGCCGCTTGGCGTCACACGTTTCAGTCGGCGTGCCGGACTGCTGAGAGGATTGCCCCTCGTTATCCGCCCGTGCCTCTTCACAGAAACCGAGCGCAAGCCCAGCAACGGCAATCCCTATATATGCCGCGAGTTGCATCCCACCTGGCCTCCCGCCCCGTCACACATTGTTCTTCCGGCCTCCATGGAGTGGAGCCCTCCGCCACCGCATACCCCACGCACTCTTCAGATGCCATCAAGGCACCGTCGATGCCCCCTCTCTGTAGCACGACCAGCGAGTGCGCGCGCAGGAGAAGGTATCAAGAGGCAAGCTTACCTACCGCGTTCCGGTGCATCCACGCGTGCATTGCCAGCCAGGCGAGCCCGATTACCGGCAACAGTAGAGCCCAGAAGCCAAAGTGTCTGTAAGCCAGAGCACCGGCGACGGCGCCGAGCCCGAACGCTGCGATTGCTGGAAGCATTTTGGCGACTCGCGTTCGTGCAGCAGTCTTTGTGTCCGCTGCAACGCGCGACGAACACAGGTCAAGCGCGTCGAGAATGACCTGCGTCACGTTCCCGGTCATGACTGTGTTCGGCACACCGGGCCGGGCAACAAGACGGCTGTGGGCGTTCTGGACACCCATCGCGGTCGCGCCAATCATCCCACACACGACCACTGCCCAATTTTCCGGGTTGAACCCGGGTCCGAGCCTGACACCTGCAAAGCAGAACGCCAGAAGCAGAAGCGCCTGCACGGCGTAGAGCATGCACGCGCCGCGCATCGGCGTCTCGGGGTTTGCGCCGCGAATGATGAAGCTGCTCAGCGCGACGCCGAGGATAAAAGCAGGAAACGCCATCAATTTAAGGAAGACGCCCTGCCCATACCCTGCGACACCACCACCAATGAGCACGAAGTTCCCCGTCACGTGCGCGGTGAACAGGCCGAACAGCGCGAAAAAGCTGAGAGTGTCGACATAACCAGCAGTCGCAGAGAGCAAACTATCGTCATTCATTGCTCACCTTATGGAGAAGCGTTAGCGAGGTTTGGCCTCTCGCATATCGACGCTCTTTTTGTCGTGACGCTGTCCTATTTCGCAGCCGCGTGAATTTCCGCAATGTATCCACCCGGGAACTGGACGATTGCCGATTCTCTCCGGTCCGACGTGAAAGGCTGCACGAGAACCGAAACACCAGCGGCCTGAGCCTTCTTCAAGGTGTCATCGAAGTCCTTCACTTCATACCCGGTCATCTCGCGCCCGTATGGGTACGGCAGATGTCCATCGGTCACAAAGACGGTCATGTTCCCGAATCCCGACGTCAGTCGAACGCGCCGGAAGGTATCGTTCGCCCGACCGATTTCAACGCCGGGCGCGCTGTGATTGTCGGAAACCACCTTCCCGTGCGAGAACGCGACCCAGTTCTTGACGAGTGCGTTCGCACGTCCCGGCGAGACATACACCCGGTTCTCCGGAACGGTCTCGAGCGCCTCGTAGTTCGGAGCCTGCGTGTGCCAGTAGAGCTGCATGTGCACGCCGCCCGGCCACGAGATGACTGCATCGCGCCCAATCGGGTCCGGGAACGTATCGACCACGACATCGGCACCGTGAGCCTTCGCCGACTTCATCGCGCCGTCCATGTCCGTGACCAGGTAGCCGGTACGCTCGTCACCAAAAGGATACGGAATCGGCGTCTTGAAGCCGAACACCGAAATAGTTCCTACTGGCGTGAAGACCAGTTGAGACATCGTCTGGCTCGGTGTCGGCGTCACCTGGAAGACGCCTTGCTGCGATTTGTGGCCGCCAAACGTGGCGACGACGCTGTCCGTGAACTTGTCGAAGTCCTCAGGTGCCACATACACGTGAGTGGTGTCGTATTGTGGCCCGACCGAGAAAACCGCCGACTGCGGCGTCCCAATGTTTGCCTTTCCGAAAGAAGTCGACGGGGCAGCCGCAACGAGGCCAAAAGCAAGGGCAACGGCGACACCGAGGGATTGAAGGTTGCGCATGATAGTGAGTTTCCTGTCTTTCTTTTAGACGCGAGAGCGTCGCTCACCGCTGGCCACATAGGTGACCATCACGAAGGCGGCAACAAGCCCGAGGTGTTCGAAGAAACTGTTCAACGCAACGAAGCGCGCCACTCCTTCCAGACGCCAGAAGTCGTTCGCCACGAGCATCGCCACTCCCGTCAACCCAGCCAGCGTTCCCGCTCCGAGCCACGTGAACCTGTTGAAGATGACGCACAGGGAGCCGGCGATCTCCACGAAAATCGCCAGGGTGGCCCAAAGCCACCCTGGATGGAGACCGAAGTGCACCTGCTCGGCGACCGCGGCGTCGAAATGCATCAGCTTGGCGACACCGCCAATGAGGTACGCTGAGACAAGACAGATGCGGACCAATGGCATCACCCAGGGTTGACGCAGCAGCATCGCTACCCAGGATGGACTGTCCGCCACTGGCCCTCTCCCTAGACCGCCCAACACGCGCACCCCAGCGCTCCCCAAAAGCTTTTGTAGTCCGACGCCGGCGCATTGCCGAGCCACGCGCGCCGATGGTCGTGACCGTGAACGCGGCAAGCGCGCGCGCAGTCACATGCTGCCGACGCCATCTGCTGAAGCGGCGCGCCGTACGCGTCGCCCTGCTTCCACGCGGCAAACCCGCCATACCTTCGCACCGGCGACCAGTCCGGCATCGCCGGAGGAGGCGGGCCATCGTCCAGCGAGGCGAATTCGCCAGTCGCATACACAACCTTGCCTCCAACAACTGTCAGCAAGGACGACGTACCAGCGATGTCGTCCCCGGCGCAGGCAAAGAAGTCGCGGTCAGGGACGATAAGGTCCGCGAGCTGACCAACCGCAATCTGCCCTTTCTTGCCGACTTCATTCGAGAACCAGGTGACCTTCTCGGTCCACATGCGCAGGGCCGTCTCGCGGTCGAGACAGTTGCGCTGGGGATAAATGCGCAGGCCGCCGACCGTCTTGCCGGTCACCAGCCAGGCGAGGGAGACCCACGGGTTGTAGGACGCCACTCGAGTTGCGTCAGTCCCCGCTGACATATGAATCCCCTTCTCGAGCATTCGCGAAACAGGAGGCGTGCCCTCAGCAGCTTTCTCACCATATCGCTCGACGAAATACTCGCCCTGGTACGCCATTCGATGCTGGACAGCAACGCCCCCGCCGAGAGCCGCGATGCGGTCCATCGACTTCTCGGTAATAGTCTCAGCATGGTCGAAAAACCAGTTCAGGCCGGCGAGAGGTGTATCGCGGTTCACCTTCTCGAACACGTCGAGCGCACGACTGATGGTCTCGTCGTACGTCGCATGCATGCGCCACGGCCAGCGATTCTCCACGAGCACGCGGACGACGCCTTCGAGCTCGTCCTCCATTTCCGGAGGCATGTCCGGGCGCGCCACCCTGAAGTCCTCGAAGTCCGCCGCGGAGAAAGTGAGCATCTCGCCTGCGCCGTTGTGCCGGAAGTAGTCGTTCCCGTCCTTATACTTCGACGTCTTCGTCCAGTTGAGGAAGTCTTCCTTCTCGCCCTTGGGCTTTTGAGTGAACAGGTTGTAGGCCAGCCTGATGGTCAGCAGTCCCTCAGCGTCAAGCTTCTGGACGACCTCGTAGTCCTCCGGGAAGTTCTGGAACCCGCCACCGGCATCAATGGCTCCGGTGACGCCCAATCGATTCAGCTCGCGCATGAAATGCCGCGTCGAGTTCAACTGATATTCGGGAGGAAGTTTGGGCCCCTTTGCCAACGTCGCATAAAGGATGGCCGCGTTGGGCTTCGCCAGGAGCAACCCTGTCGGATTGCCCGCGCTATCGCGCACAATCTCGCCTCCAGGGGGCTCAGGCGTGTCCTTGGTGTAGCCCACCACTCGCAGCGCCGCGGCGTTCAGCAGCGCGCGGTCGTAGAGGTGCAGCATAAAAACCGGTGTGTCTGGCGCTGCGGCGTTCAGCTCCTCGATGCTCGGCAAGCGACGCTCGTCGAACTGGTGCTCCGTGAATCCACCGACGACACGTACCCATTGAGGCGGCGGCGTGATAGCAACCTGCGCCTTGAGCATCTCCATTGCAGTCGCCAGTGAGCGCACACCATCCCACCGAAGCTCCATGTTGAAATTCAGCCCGCCACGGATGATGTGAAGATGGTTGTCGATCAACCCCGGAAGAGCTGAGCGTCCCTTCAGGTCGACCGTGCGCGTGCTATCGGACTTGAGCCGACTTACCTCGCTGTCGCCGCCGACGGCAATGAATTTACCGTCCTTGATAGCAACCGCAGCGGCAGTTGGCTTCGATTTATCTAATGTCGTGAACCGGCCATTAATAAGAATCAGGTCCGGCGCATCTTGATGAGACGTCATGAACGGTTCTCCTCAGACGATACTCCCGCCATGGGCCGAGGTCCTCCGGAGTTCCGGCCAGGCAAAGACCCAAACAGGTGTTGATTGCAGTGCTCCTCCCTCCAGGCCACACGAAAGTTGGCTCCGGAAAGCATCTTCTTTGCAACCGGGAAAATCTGTTCGCCCGCGAGTATGCCTAAAAGGCCCACCAGGGCGACGATAGGAGGCGCCGGTGACGGCACGCCAATCAAGCTATAGACCACGCCTACCAGGATTCCAGCCAGCAGCGAAAGCACATACGCTTTCATCGACCAACCCTCCTCAAGTACGCAGCAAGCAACCAGTCGCGACGACAATGACCAAGCCGAGAACCGAAGCATTCCAACACGTCTTCGCAAAACTGGCTTCGAAAAGTGTCGTCCCACCTTGCGACGACTTGATTGACGTGGCATCAAAGGATGCGCACCAGCACGACCTATGCAATCCTCCGGGCAATATACATACTTACCGAAAACATAACGAGAAATCGGCTATCGAAGGATAACGAATCTTTCACTTTCCTCGCAGCTTATGACTTTTCATCTCCAAAGAAAAGTATCTTGGTGGCATCGAACGCATACATAAACCCTGGTATCTCCATCGACATCTTCACATCCAGGCAATGTCGACTATGCTTCTTTGGACCACGGGACGGTATAGCTCATGTCTTATTTCTCCAGCGAGAGACACGTCGTTATTGGGTTCACTAGAGCAACGCGAGGGGCTCTTCTGGCGCTCAAATCTGGCGCGACGTTTTGTTAACACCTCATACGA
Organism: Paraburkholderia sp. RL18-085-BIA-A; assembly: GCF_046027075.1. Taxonomy (NCBI): domain Bacteria; kingdom Pseudomonadati; phylum Pseudomonadota; class Betaproteobacteria; order Burkholderiales; family Burkholderiaceae; genus Paraburkholderia; species Paraburkholderia sp. RL18-085-BIA-A. The sequence continues at coordinate 99,391 of NZ_JARESU010000025.1, forward strand.
ACGGATGGCATCATGAGCCAAGAGAAACTGGAAGTACTTACTCCGACCAACAGCCAAATCATCTTTATCGACCAACAGCCTCAGATGGCCTTTGGCGTCCAGTCAATCGACCGGCAAGTATTGAAGAACAACGTCGTCGGACTGGCAAAGGCGGCGAAGACATTCAATATCCCGACGACTATCACGACAGTCGAGAGCGAAAGCTTCTCTGGCTTCTCGTACCCGGAGCTGCTCGACGTGTTCCCGGACCAGCCCACTCTGGAACGAACCTCGATGAACTCGTGGGACGACCAGAAGGTCCGCGACGCGCTCAAGAAAAACGGCCGGAACAAGGTCGTCGTCGCCGGCCTGTGGACGGAGGTCTGCAACACGACGTTCGCGCTCTGCGCGATGCTCGAAGGCGGCTACGAAATTTACATGGTCGCCGATGCATCCGGCGCCACCTCGAAGGACGCGCACGACTACGCAATGCAACGGATGGTCCAGGCCGGCGCCGTCCCGGTCACATGGCAACAGGTCATGCTCGAGTGGCAGCGCGACTGGGCGCGCAAAGAAACGTATGACGCCGTGATGAAAATCGTGAAAGAACATTCTGGGGCATACGGGATGGGCGTCGACTACGCCTACACGATGGTTCATAAGGCACCCCAGCGCACCGAAACGAAGCACGAGTCTCTCGCCGCGGTCCCGGCGAAGACGTGACGGGGCGATGCATCCTGAGCTGAAATGCGAGGCTCGCATCCGGAATCATCATCCCGGTGCGGGCCTTTCAGCGCAATGTCCATGGCAATTACCAGAATGCAAATAGTTCGCGACAACCATCGAGCACGCTGATACGCGAGTCCGAGGAATTTTCTGCCAATGAAACCTTATATTCTCTCGCTCCTTGGTGGCATTCTCGCCGGTGCGATATACAGCCTGATTCGTGTACGCTCGCCTGCGCCGCCAATGGTGGCCCTCGTGGGATTGCTGGGGATGGTTATCGGGGCTCAAATCATTCCAACTGGACGCCAGCTTCTGGCGAGCACTACGCTTCAGTTTGCGAAAACAGAGGTGGTGCAGACTCACACTACGCATTCGCCCCTTTCGAACAACGCCAAACTGATTTCGCGCGCGCCCGCCAACGTCTCACCGAATTGAATCCGGCAGCCTGCGTCGACGACGCGGGCAATACAGCGTCTGCCCCCGGCATGCGCTCTTGTCACGGCTATCAAGTCAGGACGACCCGGGCACTCTCGTCAACCGCAACCGGAACTGCTACCAGAGCTGAGCCGGCGCATGCCCGCCGATGCACTGCTCGTCACCGAACCTGAACAACGCGCTATGGTGCGCGCACATCAGAACCTGCGCGCAATAGCACGAGACGTTTCCAGGCTCGAAATCAAGCGGTAGCGAAAAATGCGGGCAGTGAGTTAAATACGCCCACACTTTCTGGCCACCGCCCACCCACAGCAGGACGGCCCGCGCGTTCTTCGTCGATGACGCGTGCACCACCGTCCGGGACTTCGGCAACCTGACACAGCTGACTTGCATTCATCACCCACACCCGCCGCTCAGAATTGCACAAGCTCCAGTCCCACGGACCCGCCTCCATGCGCGCGACAAACCCTTCTTTCATGTACGGGCCGTTTCCGGCAAATTGCATGACGGCGGCGATGTCGTCCACCTTGCAAAGCGGCGCCAGCGTGGGTCCGCCAAGACGCACAAACACGCCGTGCTGCGCCGCGCTTCGCAGATAGGTTCGATGGCCCGAGCGAACACGCTCACGGACTTCCCGCATGTCCGGCTTATCGGTGCCGAAGACTGCGTAATAGCTGGCCATTTTGATTAGCTGCGGTCGAGAACGAAGTCATCCCAGCGCTGAAGCGCTCGACTTCAAGGTATAGGCCAAAACGTATCTCAGTACCTGAAGTACGTCATGCCTCCACGCACAGCGGTGTCGTGGAGGTCTTCTTTTACGGCTAGTCCCCAAACGGGTTCCCGGTGTCTTTGGCTTCGGTATTAAGGTTGTATTCCGCACGCACGGCCTTGAGCACGCCCTCGATGTCGCGCTCGAAGCCGACCGCGTTGCCGAAGTGCGTCATGTTCCAGTTGCAGCCTGTTTTGTCCGGCTCCTGTAACCGCGGACGCGGCACACGAATCTTCACGCCGTCCTCGACGATTTCCTGCAGTCGATGGATTCGCCGGTTGACCTCCTGCTGTAGCTGCGAGGCATTGAGCGTCTTGCGTATCATCCAAGTCTCCTTCCGGTTGCTCAAATCAGTCTAGCTCAAGTGAGGCGTTCCGAGACCCGGCGCTGAAATACAAAGTGCCTGCGCGAGAGCAGGCGCCCTGGTTCGTTCAGGGTGCGTCAGCACGTCAGTACGCGACAGTCACGACGCCGCTACCGCCAACGCCCGCGTCACCACCGGTGTTCGCGTGGCCCACGCCGCCCGGAATACTCATCGTCCCGCCCACGCCACCACCGCAAGCGCCACCGGCAGCCTGGGTGGGTGCCATTCCGTTACCGACCCTCGCCGCCACCGCCCCCTGCAGTCAGTTCTGACTACCCCCGACTGCATTGCCCGAGCCGGAGGCACACCTTCATAACTGGAGTGGCCACCGGCTGCCGCCAGCAGACCGAACACAGAGGGCTGGCGATTTTGGCTTGCGTCGGTACCCATGCTGCCGCCGGTACCGACCAGCTCAGCCTATCAAAAACTTCGACCGGTTCTTGGCTTCAGCAATCCAACCTGGCGCGCGTCCCCTTCCACTCCACGTCGCACCGCTCTTTGGGTCACGATAAAGCGCTGGTTGACGACCTTTCGGCTGTCCCTTACCAACGCTCGCACCAAACGTCTTTGAAGTCTTCTTGACCGCAGCCTTCGCGTTGCCAGCGGAAGCCGGCTTCGCCGTCGCCGTCCCTCCGTCAACAAGAAACTTCCCACGATTCTTCGCGCCTGCAATCCAGCCTGGCGCTCGGCCATGTCCCGTCCAGGTCGCGCCGGTTTCCGGGTCGCGGTACTTGGCCGCGGCAACGCTCTTCTTGCCGACAGTCTTCGCTCCGACCTTCTTCGCGCCCCGCTTGCCGCCAGCGTGACCATCAATGTCCGCAGCCGTCAGGCCGTGCTTTTCCATCAACTCATGAATGGTCTTTAGGACCTTCACGGTCTCTTTTGTCGTCAATGCATCCGCCTGTGCCTGCAGTTTTTTCATTTTCACTTCGATTGTTTGCAAAGTCGTTGCCATCAAGTGGCCTCCTCATCAATGTGGTCGCAATATGCCACGATCGAAAGGGAAAAAGCTAGGGCATCGATCGCAGCGGCACTCTACCGAGGACGGAAGTTGCTGGCGCCTTGCACATTGCCGCTCGGTTGGGGCACGGGGCTCGCCTTTCCCGCGAATTTTGTTTAACGGTTCTCCCGGCCGCCACCGTTCTTCTTGCGGCGTCGGAAAAGCGCTCCGAATCCAACCGCGACAAGCAAGGCCGCCAACAAACCGGCGTTCATCCCGATCAAGCTGCGAGAGTCACCCGGACTGGAAGCAGCAGAAGCGACAGCGGGCGAAGACGCTTGCGTTGCGACCGGCTGCGGAAGGGCCACGCCGGCGGCACTCCCTTGACGCACAAGGGATGCTTCCGATGTCGGCAAGGCTTGGGATGCGGGAGGGACAATTGTTTCCGACGTAGGTCCGACAGGGGCCATGGCAGTAGCCGAAGCCATAATCGGCGCCGGTACAGCCGCAGTAGCGGCTTCGAGCGACCTGGCCATCACCTTCCACTTCGCGAATACCGTATCAATGCAGTGGACGTCGGTGCAGGCGTTCCGTGACTGCCTCCACTGGGCGAGTTGCGCAGACGATAGCTTCCGGCTACTCAGCAAGGCCTGCTGCTGAGCGACAATATCGTCATACTCGTTGTCCAAAATGGCGTGGTCACATATCACGCGTTCAGCCGGTTGACGGGTCGTAGCACATTGAATGTCGCTCGCCCGCGCGCCGGGAGAAGCGAGCGCTGCAATGTACAGCAGCCATGCGAAGTAATTCTTCAAACGCACGAGTCCTCCTTTAAGTAAATTGGCGTGCAGTGATGGTAGTCCTTGCCCGAGGGGGCGGGCAATGGGTCATGGCTCGTGTGACCGTATCCTACCGACCAAGTTTCCATCACGGCAACTCAACGTGCCTGCACCACATCGCGTCATCTGCAACTGACCGACGCCGAAGGCTCGGCTTGCTAGTAACGACCGGCGGCTCATCTGCGGAAAAGACCACCGCTACCACGTCGCCGACTTGCGTGAAGCTTCGGACAAAGCGATAGACTTGGTCGCCGATAACGGCCTCCAGACATCAGATACCCGTCTGCTCTGCGCGAATTCACAGCCGCTAGTCAGACTTCATAGCGCCCGTACCGACAGACGGGTACGAAATGGTCCGCGGCATTCCTGCTTTGAAGACCAATCCGGAGCGACCGGAGAGCCGGATGATTGGCAGGTGGAATCGCCACCCGGCTGAGGTCAAAGAAGCTGTTGGCCGGCTCCACCCCCTACAGCGAAGTGTCGCCCTGACCAGGGTTCGTGTGTACGCCCACCGTTGCTAATCCAAAGCAACGCATCGGGAAGCTCTTCTGCATTCCAGTCGAGAGACACATCCGCGTGCTGCTCCGGGTACCGCAACACAAACGGCGGCTTGCATTCTGAGATTTGCAACAACTCTTCGGTCGCTCCGGACAACGGCAGGCGGGTCACATCCATAAGCCCTTGCGTGGTCGGAATTTCCTTCAGGGTCGAGATGATGCGGTTCGGGAGAATTCGCGAGGCGCCGGGCTCTTGTGGAACCGGGTAGCTGTAGATGGCCTGCTGTGGATACAATGCCGCTGCTGCCAAACGCGCACTCACAATTCGCCATGAAAAACTTGGGCGACTTCCAGCCGGCTTGCTGATGAATTCGATTACCGCATTTGAAG